>JAFSSV010000174.1 GCA_017450825.1 Synergistaceae bacterium | reverse complement strand
CCTGTCACGCGTGACATGTTCGTGACAAATTTTTTTAACAAAGCTTCACCTTGGGAAGGGCGGCTCAAAGGCCGAAGGAAGTTTAGGCTTAAAAAATTTTTTTGAAAAGATAACCTTCCTCGCCAGCAAGCTGGCCCTCTCTTTAAAGACCCCCACCACCGCAAGCGGTTCCCCTCCCCCGAGGGAGGCTAAGATTCCTGCTACACAAAGCCTCCCCTTGGGGAGGTGGCCTGAAAGGTCGGAGGGGGTTGCATTTAAAAAAAGGAGGTGCCCCAGAGGGCCGGAGGGGTTGAAGTTAAAAGAAAAAGGGAGGTGGCTGAAGGGGTGGAGGGATTGAAGTTAAACGGCTCAAAGGCCGAAGACATTACAAAAAATTTCCGCGCTCATTGTAAAATATACGAGCAACAAAAATTTTTTTAAGTTAATCACGGAGGAATCTTTCTCATGAAATTCTATGACCTTGAATGGCTCGCTAAAGAATGCGGCACCGATAACAAATACGAAATTACCGCCAAGATCTCCGCCGAAGCACGGCGCGAAGCAGAAGAAGCCAGCATCGACAGAGATCACGATAATGACGAAGTAAACGAGCGCTTTATTTCTAACGTACTTTCAGAAATAGAAGAACATACAAGCCCAATTAGTATTCATTACGTCCCGCCAGCTCCTAAGCCTGTCACTAAAACTGAAGCAGAAAAGCCCAAAGCTAAAAATTCTCAAAAGAAGTCGGCACCCGAAGCTCAAGACACTGAAGAGAAAAAAGAAAAAGAACAAGATGAGGAGCTAGAGCTAGAGCAAGAAGACGAAGAAGACGAACAAGAACAAGAACAACAAGAAGATAATGAATAATAATTGGAAAGAAGGCCGCAAAATTCTTTTGGGAGTTACGGGCGGCATTGCGGCCTATAAAATTCCGGCGCTCGTAAGATTAATAAAAAAGGCGGGCTGCGAAGTCGAAATAATTTTGACAAAAAGCGCTGAAAATTTTGTTGCCCCTATGACGCTCGAAACCCTTTCAGGGAAAAAAATCTGGAACGACAAAAATTTTGACTCGACTATCCCTCATGTTAAATTAGCTGAATGGGCCGATGTCTTTCTCATTGCTCCATGTACTGCTAACACGATCGCTAAAATCGCTCACGGAATTTCTGATAACCTTTTGACTTCCGCGGCGGTTGCCTGCGACTCCGAAATTATGATCTTCCCGGCAATGAATGAAAAGATGTTTAACGCTCCTGTCACTCAAGAGAATTTAAAAATTCTAGCCGGAAGAAATTTTAAAATCATTTCTCCTGCCGAAGGCCCTCTTGCCTGCGGCGTGAACGGTAAGGGAAGAATGCCGGAGCCGGAAAATATTTTGCTGGAAATTTTCCGTTCTCTTTGTCCTGTAAAAGACTTGGCCGGGAAAAATGTTCTCGTTACGGCCGGGCCGACTCATGAATATCTTGACCCGGTGAGATTCATTTCTAATCCAAGCTCCGGGAAAATGGGAGCAGCTATGGCCCGCGCAGCTTGGTACAGAGGAGCTGACGTTAAAATTATTTCAGGCCCTGTTGAAATTGAGTCTTACGGCTTTGAAGTAATTAAAATTAAATCGGCTCTGGAAATGCTTGAGGCTGTAAAAAATAATCTTGAATGGGCGGACTATATTGTCAAGGCCGCCGCGGTTGGAGATTACCGCGCAAAAAATTTCAGCGCTCATAAGATTAAACGCGAAGGCCGCGAAAATTTTTCGGTCGAACTTGAAAGCAATCCCGATATAGCTCACGAAATCGGAAAGATCAAAGGCGATAAAAAAATTTTGATAGGCTTTGCCGCCGAGACAGATAATCTTTCAAGCAATGCACGCGGCAAACTTGAACGAAAAAATCTTGATTACATTCTTGCTAATGAAATCAGCTCAAGTAATGCCGGCTTTGCTTCTGATTATAATAAGCTGCACTTGATCTCACGAGAGCAAAATCAAAGCGAAAAAATTTTTTCCGGCCTCAAGGAAGATATTGCCTTCGACGTTTGGGATTTTATAAAGTGAAGCGATTCGCCAACCCCGACCTCCTTTCGTAACCTTGCGCCCCCTGTAAAGGGGGAGAGGGCCACGAAGTGGCGAGGGGGTTGCTTTTTAAACGAGGGCCAGTTTGTTGGCGAGGGTATTATTAAAAAAGGAGTCTTTTTCATTGCTTTATGATGTTGCTTTGCCAGAAATGGCCGTGGGGACTCTCACTTACTCAAGCCCGGTAGAAATTCCAGAGGGCGCGCGTGTAATTGTGAGCGTGAGAAAAAATTTGCACGTAGGATTTATTCTCGGCCCGTCGAAAGAAAGTCCAGACCCCAAAATAAAAATTAAACCCGTCGAGGCAATCATAGATTCAGAATGCGTTATTGATTCTGATTTATGGGAGCTTGCGCTCTATGCGTCGCGGGTCTGTTTTTGTTCGCCGGGCGCGGCGTTGAGCGTCGTACTTCCCAAGGCTTTGATAACCGGCGAAAATCTCACAGCCCCTCCAGAAATTTTTAAGCAAGAAAAAAATTTCCAAGAAGAAAACTTTTTTAACCCGTTTGATTCAGAACGGGTTAATTTTTATCTTAATCAACTTGAAAGCAACGAACGGACTCTGATTTTATTTCCGGCGTTTGAGCTTGCTAAAAAATTTTTTGAAGAGCTTCCCGAAAAATTTAAAAGCGATTCTATTTTATGGCCCGTAAAAAATTTATGGCCTTCATGGAAATTAATTCACGAGAAAAAATTTCGCGTTGTCATTGGAGCGCCCGGAGGAGTCTTCGCGCCTCTAAGCCCTGAAAAAATTATTATCGAAGACGAGATTAACAGCTCGTACATAATTCCGCCGGTTTTGAATCTTTCAGCGCGGAGTCTTGCGGGTCATAGGGCGATGTTCCTAGGGGCAAAATTTATAACTGGAGGCCGTCTTCCTTCGTTGAAAACTTTTTTGCGGGCAAAGCCTGAACAAAAATTTTTGCCCGAACGAAAAAATATAATTCTGTCAGATATTTTTTATTTCAAGACCAAACAGGAAAGCTCACAAGGTATCGAAGGCAAAATCCCTTTAACTCTTTCTCTTATAAAAAATACTTACAGGGAACTTGCGAAAGATCATAACGTCCTCTGGATCTTGAACAGGAAGGGCGAGTCGTCTGAAGTCTTCTGTGAGAATTGCGGCAAGCCCGTCAAGTGTTCAAAGTGCGGAAGCTCAATGCGGAGCGAAGGTGGCGGAAATTTTTTGCGCTGTCGTATATGCGGCGCTAGAAAAAATCTTCCGGAGAAATGCGATGCCTGCGGCTCTAAATTTTTCAAAGGGAGGCGGCCGGGGCTTGAAGCTCTTGAAAAAATCGTGAGCAGATATTTTAAAGAAGTTCAGCTCTACAACGGAAATTTTTTAAAGACAAAGACACGCGGGTTAATCTTATCGACTCAAAAGGGCTTGGAGCTTTGCGGCAAAATAAATTTAAGTTTAATCGCGTGGCTTGATCTTGACCTTGAGCTATGGCGGCCGGAGTATGACACGCGCTTTAAAGTTTTTAAATTATTATGGGATTCATATTGGCGGGGGCGTGAAAAAAATTCCGAACGGAAAATTTTAATTCAAGCTCGAAGCTCCGGAATGAAGCTTGCGAAATTTTTAGTGCAGGGCTGGCAAAATTTTTTTGAGAATGAACTTGAAGCGAGGCGGGAATTTTTAATGCCGCCTTATGGTTATATGCTTGAGGTTGAGTGCCGGGACGCTGAACTTCGTGAGAAGATAATAGAAAAATTTTTTGACACTGGAATTTTTGTTATGGATCCCGGGGAAATAAATTTGCCGCTATATATAAATGCGAATTCTTTGCAACCTGTTCAAAAAATTCTAGCTGAAAATTTTTCGCGTGAGCTTTTCAAAAAAAATTTATTAAAGATAACAGTTCGAAATGAATAAGCCTATATAATGAAAAGAATTTTTTTAATGAAAGGAGCGATTTCAAATTAATTACGCTAAACAGATAGCGCGAGGAGCGTTGATCGCGGCACTCTATACAGTTTTAACAATTTTGCTTGCGCCTATTTTATATGGTCCTGTGCAGTGCCGGGTTTCTGAGGCTTTTACTTTGTTGCCGTTTTATTTTCCTGAAGCTGTGCCGGGATTATTTATAGGCTGTGTGATTTCAAATTTTATCGGGGGTGAGTAACAGTTAAAAATAAATTATAAAATCTTATAAAGATTTTCTTGCTTTTATAAATTATCTTTGCTATAATCTTTAAAAAAGAGGTTTGGGATACTCCTGTTGACATAAGAGCAACATATGTGAAATCAGCGTTTATACCCGAATATGAATTTCCAGGT
>JAFSSV010000021.1 GCA_017450825.1 Synergistaceae bacterium | reverse complement strand
GATAATTCTTTGAAGCTCCCTAACGGTTCATGGGGCAAAGTTGTAGCTATTAAGAAAATGGACAGAAAGAACAGTCCTGAAGCCTTGAGCAGCGGCGTAATTCAAAGCATAAAAGTTTACGTAGCTCAACGCCGTAAAATTACAGTCGGCGATAAAATGGCCGGCCGTCACGGCAATAAAGGAGTCGTAAGCCGGATTCTTCCGGTTGAGGATATGCCTTACTTACCTGACGGGACTCCGGTTGATATAGTTTTGAATCCCTTGGGAGTTCCCAGCCGTATGAATCTCGGACAGGTTCTTGAAACTATTATGGGCTTCGTAGCTCTTAATAACGATTGGCATGTATCAACGCCCGTATTTGAAGGCGCACACGAAGAAGAGATCTTCGCAGAAATGAGGAAGATCGCCGCCACTAAATATAAAGACTTGACAGAAGACGGAATGATTACGATTCGTGACGGCCGTACAGGCAGGCCGATGGACAAGAAAGTTACTATAGGCTGTATGTACATGCTGAAATTGAATCACCTTGTTGACGATAAGATTCACGCCCGCTCTACAGGCCCGTATAGTTTAATCACTCAGCAGCCTTTGGGAGGCAAAGCTCAATTCGGCGGCCAGCGTTTTGGAGAAATGGAAGTCTGGGCGCTTGAAGGTTACGGAGCTGCTAACGTCCTTCAGGAAATCTTGACTGTAAAGTCGGACGATATTCGCGGTCGCGATAAAACTTACGAAAGAATCGTCAAGGGACAAAATCTCGTTAAGCCCGGAGTCCCTGAAAGTTTTAGAGTCTTAGTAAAAGAACTTCAAGGGCTTGGCCTTGACGTTGACGTTACGTTTGACGACGGTACTCACGGAGATATTCCAATGGAAGAGGACGACCGCCCAGTCTTTACGGGCAAGGCCCCGGAGATTTTCACACAGGTTAGAAAGACTCGAAAATCCCGAAAATCTCAAGAAGAAAACGAAGCCGAAGAAACAAATGCAGACTCTTCAGAGCTTGAAATGTCAGAAACTTCTTTTGAAGATTCTTTTGAAGATGAGGGAAGTTCGGAGTCTACAGATGAATTTTCTCAGGAAGTTGCAGACGCTGCGGCGGATTTATTTGGAGATACGCCAGACGACAGCGACAGCAAACGAGATTAACGAGAAAGGAGAATTTTCGATTTGGCCAAGAGAAAAGAAATTACAGGAGTAAGAATCAAGTTAGCTACTCCTGATAGAATACACGCGATCTCAAAAGGCGAAGTCCTCAAGCCCGAAACTATAAACTATAGGACTTTACGGCCCGAAGTTGACGGCTTGTTCTGTGAAAGAATTTTCGGGCCGACTCGCAGCTACGAATGCCGCTGCGGAAAATATAAACGCTCCGGCCCTAAGTTCAAGGGCGTTATCTGCGAGCATTGCGGCGTAGAAGTCACGGACAACAGAGTAAGACGCGAACGAATGGGTCATATTGATCTCGCTGTCCCTGTTGTTCATATTTGGTACTTGAGGGGAATTCCAAGCCGTTTAAGCTTGTTGCTTGGAACGAGTGCAAAGGATCTTGAAAAAGTTATTTACTTTGCTCCGTCAAGGAAAACTGAAAAAGCCTATAAAGTCACGGCGACTTCCCGTCCGGATATAATTGCAAAAGGCTCTGTGATTTTTGAAAGCGAATTAAAAATCCATGCACACTATCAGGGCATCGGCTTTGACTACGAAGAAGCTTTTCAGCTTGAAGGAATTGAGAACGTCCCTGTAAATAACGGCGACGTAATTTCAGCTCAAATGGTAGCAAAATATAAAACAGATTACGGCGAAGACAGTTTAAAGGTCGAACCGGCGTTTGTTTTGAGCGAGCCGCTTGAAGATCTTGGCCTTGAGCCGGGAGCAGTAGTGCCAGCGTCCGTTGCTGACGAAAACGCTAAACGCGCAAAGGTCGGAAACAGTGACGCGTTCATAGTAACTTCTGCTGTGAAATTGCCGTATGTCAAGGGACAGATTTTATCTCGAAGTGAATTAACTGAACTTGAAAGACTTTACCCGGGAAAATTCAGGGTAATGCGTCATGAAAAAGTTATTGACGATCCAAGCCAGTTAATTATAGATCCCGGCTCTTCGTTTTATAATCAGGGCGATGTAATCTTTGAGCATCTTCAAAGATTATGCCGCATGTATGACGATAAATTTGAGGCCGGCATAGGTGCAGACGGAGTACAGGCGTTAATCAGCAAGCTTGATTTAGACTCGCTTGTTGATTCTCTGCGTGAACAGATAGCAGACACTACAGGACAGAAAAAAAGAAAATTAATCAAGCGTCTTCAAGTCGCTGAAGATTTTAGAAAAAGCGACTCCGATCCGCGCTCAATGATTTTAAATGTATTGCCTGTAATTCCGCCGGACTTGAGGCCCTTGGTACAGCTTGACGGCGGACGCTTCGCAACAAGCGATTTAAATGACTTATACAGGCGTGTTATCAACAGAAATAACAGGCTTAAAAAATTAAAAGCCCTCAACGCCCCCGAAATCATAATCAGAAATGAAAAGCGAATGCTTCAGGAATGCGTTGATGCTTTAATAGATAACGGCCGTGTCGGAAAGGCTGTCTTAGGTGCAGGCAACAGACCTTTGAAGAGCTTGACGGATTTATTACGCGGCAAGAAAGGACGCTTCCGCCAGAACTTGCTTGGAAAACGCGTTGACTACTCCGGGCGTTCGGTTAGTGTTATCGGCCCTGAGTTAAAAATCTATCAGTGCGGCCTCCCGAAGCAAATGGCCTTGGAATTGTTCAAGCCTTTTGTTATCCGCAGGCTTGTCGAAGACGGCAAAGCCCCCAACGTTAAAAACGCTAAGCGAAAAATCGAAAAGGGCGGCGGAGAAATCTGGGAGATTCTTGAAAATATAATCAAAGATCATCCCGTAATGTTAAACAGAGCGCCGACTCTTCACAGGCTCGGAATTCAAGCCTTTGAGCCTGTCTTAATGGAAGGCAAGGCTATCAGACTTCACCCAATGGTCTGCACGGCTTTTAACGCGGACTTTGACGGCGACCAGATGGCCGTACACGTTCCATTGAGCATTGAAGCCCAAGCCGAAGCAAGATTATTAATGTTAAGCGCTAATAATCTGCTTTCACCTGCAAGCGGCCGGCCCGTAGTTACGCCTACTCAAGATATAGTCTTAGGCACGTATTATTTAACAGATATGCGCGAAGGATTAAAAGGCGACGGAATGTGCTTTGCCAATATGGACGACGTACTTTCGGCAATTTCTCATAACATCGTACACGTAAACGCCCGTATCTGGCTCAAAGAGAATCCGGAACTTTTCGGCTTCCCGATTGGACGAAGAAAGTACACGCTGGATAATAAGCCCGAGATTGCCAAGACTCGTAATGATATACAAGGCTCGCCGCGCTTGGTATTTTTTGAGACAAGCCCGGGAAGAGTTTTATTTAATACTAAGATTGCCCCGGCTTTGAGATTCGTAAATGAACAGTTAGGCAAGAAAAAAATCGGTGCATTGCTTGACGCTGCTTATGACAAAGTAGACAGGCCCGGAGTTGTCGCTATGCTTGACGAGATAAAATCCCTCGGCTATCACTGGGCCGCAAGGAGCGGTATAAGCTTCGGCGTTCAGGCCGTGAGAATTCCGGAAGAGAAAGCAGAAATTACTAAGGTAACTCAAGCCGAAGACGATATAGCAAAAGAGAATTACGAAATGGGCTTGTTGACTCATGATGAGTATCTTGACCAAAAGAGCAAATTATGGACTCAAGCTACTAAAGATATAGCCGACAAGATCGAAGCCCACATGAGCGAAGACAACCCGGTTAGAATGATGGTCGACAGCGGCGCGCGAGGTTCAAAAGGACAGCTCGGACAAATGGCCGGAATTCGCGGACTCATGGCCGACCCTACAGGAAAAACTATCGACTACCCGATTACTGCAAATTTCCGGGAAGGAATGAACATGCTTGAGTATTTCATTTCTACTCACGGAGCAAGAAAGGGACTCGCTGATACTGCTTTGAGAACGGCAAAGTCAGGTTACTTGACCCGCCGACTCGTTGACGTTGCACAGGATTTAATAATCACTGAACACGACTGCGGGACTCATAAGGGAATTTGTATCAGGCCGCTTTTAAGCGAAGGAAAGGTCATGATAAGCATAGCCGAACGCATTGCAGGCCGTACAGCTTTGAATGATATTTCTACGGCTGACGGTGAATTAATCGTCAAGGGCGGCGATATTATCACCGAAGCACTTGCTAAGAAAATTGAAGAGGCCGGCTTGAATGAAGTATGGGTAAGGAGTCCTCTTGGCTGTACGCTTAAAAAAGGAATTTGCCAGAAATGTTACGGCAATGACTTATCAAGCCGCAAGCTTGTCCCGATAGGCGAGGCCGTTGGAGTCGTAGCGGCGCAGTCAATCGGCGAACCCGGTACGCAGCTCACCATGAGAACGTTCCATACTGGAGGCGTTCGTTCGGCCGAAGATATTACGCAGGGTCTTCCGAGGATTGAGCAGTTATTTGAAGTAAGAAGGCCAAGAAAGGTCAGTATACTTGCAGGGCTTGAAGGCCGCATAAAAGATATTACGACCGAAGGCAAACGCAAAGTAATTATCGAAAACGACGATGGCGAAACTATGACTCACGCGATCCCCGCAGGCCAAGATATTCGCGAAGGCATTGAGCCTGGAGTTCAGGTTACAAAGCTCACGCCTTTGACCGAGGGAAGCATAGACCCGCAGCAGTTGTTAGAGGTCAGCGGTATCGAAGCTGTCCAGAGAATGTTGGTCGACGAGATTCAAAACGTCTATAACTCACAGGGCGTAAGCATAAATAATAAACATATAGAAGTTATTTTGCGAAAAGTTGCCCCGTTGAACAAGCTTCGCGTTATCGAAGAGGGCGATACTGATTTTGTTGCCGGAGATATGGTATGGGAAGATGACCTTGAGAACATCAAGCAGAGTATTCTCAAAGACAACGAGAAGAGAGTCTCTTATGCTATTTCTCATTTTGGCGGCGATACTCTTCTTGCTATTGACAAGAGCGAGCCGGGAATAATTGAGAATATCGGCCTTCCTTTGACTGAAGAAACAATCAGAAAGCTTCTTACTCCGGGAGTCAGCGTAAAGATGTTCACGATTGATCATCAGGGACAGGAACTTGACGTTATGATTGGCCGTACTGCTTTCAGAAAACGCCTTGCGGGACTCAAGCTCGTTCGTGATGTCAAAATGCCCAAGGGTAAAATGAAAAAAGGCACGGAGCTTGGCCCCGTTGAGCTTCGCAGGATTTTGGCCGCTGAACCCGAGAGCGTAAGAGTCAGAGACAGAGAAATCTTAAAAAATATTATTGGCCTTGCGTGGACTTCTGAAGATATTAAAATCGGAAGCAGATTAATCGCCGCTCATGACGAATTATTAACTGAAAAAATTGCCGATAACATTGCTACCAGCGGTATCAGAGATTTTAAATACTGGAGCATTGTCGAACACATCAACACGGCCGCCGTATTGAAAAAATTTCTTATTGACAGAAATATTCTTGACCGTGAAATCTATGAGGACGGCGAATCGTTGGGCGAATACGTTGATGAAAAATTAGTCGATGATTTCGCCGCGGGCATGTTTGATATTCTTGAAGTCGAAGAGGGGGACGGAGTCCTTGTGCTTAATCGTTCTGAAATCATGGCCAAGGCTTTAGCTCCTAAGTTAAGAAATAAAATTTTGGTCAAAGCGATTTTCCCTGAACCTGAACTTCCAGAAGAAACGCAACCGATTCAAGAAGAGATTCAGTCTGAAGCCCCGGCAGGCTCGGCAAAAATTCAAGACAACGTCGAAGCAGCCGAAGCTCCGGAAGAAGTTCAAGCCGAAGACGTTGAAGAAGTTGAAGCCGCGGGGCAGGAGCCGGAGGAGCCGAAGTTCCACGGAGGACTTGAACTCAAGGGAAAGATAATTGATGAGTTAGTTGCTGAAAATCCTATTGAAATTTACGTAAGGGCGGCTAATGTTACTGAACAGACATGCTATTTAATCAGAGATTACGCTGTCGTTCAGAAAATGCGTGATCTTCCTGAGTGCAAGCCGTTTATTCACGGTATCACGAAGGCGGCACTTGCTACGGACAGTTTCTTGAGCGCTGCTTCATTCCAGCAGACTGCACAGGTTTTGGCCGGCGCGGCCGTTAAGGGAGAACTTGATCCTTTGAGCGGCCTCAAAGAGAATGTAATAATCGGTCATCTGATTCCTGCGGGGACAGGTTCGGAAAAATGGAGCCGCCCAAAACCAGAGCCCGCCAAAAAGCCAGCTCTTAAAAAGGAACAAACCAAACGACCACAAAAGCCAAAAGTTGACAGCTCGGATTTATTTAAATAGAAAACTGTTTTAAGTAACCCCCTCCGCTTTTCAAAAGGTCGGAGGGGGATTTTTTTATTTTTAATAGTAAAAGCACTTGAAAATAACCCCCTCGCCGCTGCGTGGCCCTCTTTTGAACGCAACCCCCCTGTCAACAAGTTGACTGGCCCTTGTGAAAAGTAACCCCCCTGTCAGCAAGCTGACATCCCCCCCTTTCAGGGGGGACGAGAGAGTTTTTCAACACCTTCTATTTCCTTTACACTCTTGCCTCCCCTTAAAGGGGAGGTGGTGAACTAAGTGAACCGGAGGGGTTATTTTTTTATAAAGGGGAGGTGCCGAATGAAATGAGGCGGAGGAGTTTATTACTTTTAAGGTGCTTTTACTATAAGAGGAGGAGAAGCTCAGCTCGAAAAGGGGAGCTGTAATTTCGACATGAAAAAAATTTTTGAAGAGGTAGCACTGAAAAATTTGCGTGCTAAAAATCGTCTTGTCCGTTCTGCAACATGGGAGGCCGCGGCCGATCGTGACGGAAGCATAATGGACGAGGCTTATAAAATTTATTCTGAACTTGCAAAGGGAGGAACAGGAATAATTATCACGGGCTTTACGAGTGTAGCTCTTAATGATAATTATTTCGAGGGAATGATGAGGCTTTGCGATGACTCATTGATACCGCAGTATAAAAAATTAGCTGAGATTATTCACGCTCAAGCTTGCCCTGCTATAGTTCAGCTTGCGTTGGGAGCATATTACAACGACCAAGGCCAACAAGTAGAACCGAATGAAATGAGCTTGGAAGAAATTCAGCTTGTAATAAAAAATTTTATTGATGCTGCTGTCCGAGCTGAACGAGCAGGCTTTGACGGAATACAGATTCATGCGGCGCACTTCTTTTTTTTAAGCCGTTTCATTTCTCCGGCGCTCAATAACAGAAATGATCTTTACGGAGGATCAACAGAAAACCGCAGCAGGATTCTTTTAGAAATCTTAAAAGGAATTCGAGCCGCTGCACCGGGACTTCATATTACGATTAAGATTAATTCAAACGATTTTACTTACGGAGGAATTGATGAAGACGAGTGCTTGAAGATCTGCAAAATTCTTGACAAGGCAGGAATAGACTCGATAGAGATCAGCGGCAACGGAACTTCAGTAAGCAATATTAAAGCCGGTATCAACGAAGGCTATTTTGTTCCAGCGGCTTCAGAAGTAGCAGAAAATGTATCATGTCCTGTTATTGTTGTTGGAGGTTTCAGGAGTCTCAAAACTATGGAGGCCGTAATAAATTCTTCAAAGATCGAAATGATTTCTCTTTCGCGTCCGTTGTTAAGGGAGCCGGACTGGCCGAATAAAATCAAATCAGAGCCCGATTTAATTTCAAAATGTATTTCTTGTAACCGCTGTTATGTATCGAAGTTCCACAAGTGCATTTTTAGAGGGCGTGATTAATCATGATGTTTAGCTTAAACGTTCCAACAGAGCGAGGCGTTGTTTTAAACGGAGTCCTTTTCAGGCCGGAAGAAAAGAAAAACACTGATACAGTTATGATTGCAATAACTGGAATTCACGGGAATTTTTATTCTAATCCGTTTTATTATAATATTGGAGATACGTTAAACGCGGGCAAGATAGATTTTATTTATGCTCCAACTAATGACGCATTCGGACAGATAAAAACTATTAATATCAAAACAGGCCAAGAAGAATTAATAGGATCTTGGAACGAAAGATTCTCATATACAGATGAAGATATACAAGCCTATCTTTTATTTGCAGAACAGGAAGGCTATAAAAATATTATTCTTGCCGGGCATTCTCTAGGAGCAAACAAAGTGATATATTATCTTTCGCGCAATCATGATAAACGGGTTGAGCATTTCTTTTTATTATCTCCTGCTAATTTAACTTATATGATGTCGGGCGTTAGTCCGAGTGAAAAAAGAATAATTCTTGAACAGGTTGAAAAAGGGAATGGAAATAAAATGCTCCCGTTTCCTTTTATGGGTTGGGTGGAGTGCATAGCTGATACTGCTTATGACTGGGAATTCTCCGGCCTTCTCAACAATGTACACACTGCCAAGGACGGTGATTTTTCTC
>JAFSSV010000173.1 GCA_017450825.1 Synergistaceae bacterium | reverse complement strand
TCTTGCAATGGACTCCAACGGCAACGGAAAGCCAGACTTCTTAGACTTCAACGGCGTCCCACAAATCCACATAAAAAATTCAGTTTCTACAGCTTCACTAGGCAAGGCGGCGGCAGCGTCATCAGTTTTAGCGGCGGCCGAAATGAATGTTCCTGTACCCTCTATGGTCTGGATCAATAACCTTAGGCCGCAGTCCGAAGACCCGAATTTGTTTTTAGTCACGCTTGACGCAGGAAATGAATATACTTTCGAGTTTTCTAAGAACTTAACTAGCTTTGCAGGCAGCATTCTTCCCAACATTAAATTTTACGATCCTTCAAACGCTGTCCTTTCACTTGACAGAGCAGAAGAAATGACCAACGTAGAAATTACTGCTTACCCTAAGGAACACCCTTCATTATTCTGCTACACAATCAAGCCCGAAGTTTCAGGACATTATCTCTTACGAATTCAAAACGGCGAACCCGTGACGAATACTTCCGCTGATTTTGACGCGGCGTCCGGCGTACTCTTCATTTATAAAGAAAGACGCAACGAGAACGGCGAGGCAGGTTACTACACAAACTTCAAATTCAAGGACGACAACGGGAACCTGACCGCGACTATACCTGTCGAATCTATAATTGAGCTTAGACAGCTTTTCCTTGAGGCTAACCCGACCTACTTTGACGAAGTTTACGGACAGGACGCTCCCGACGATGACAACGGAACAGGCAATCCTAACAGCTCATTCGTAATCAGTGATGACCAAGCGGGCGATTACGCTTATTTAATGGATTTAGTTCAATACAGAGTCGGCCTTGAGGATTTAATAGATTTAATTGATCCTGAAGACTATTTAGAATTAACCGATGAGGAATTAATCGCGTTGCTTTCAGAAGATATATCAATTGATAACAAAGAGGCATTAGAACAAAAGGCCGAAGCGGCCGCTAAAACATATGAAGAAGCCCTAGAGACAGCGATACAATATCATAAAACTATCAATACAGCCCTCACAAGCAACATCGCAAACGCAAGCGCCGGTCTTGACGATATGCCTTCTTCTATTCCTTCAAGCATAGAAGGAATCCCTTACGAAGATCGTTATCACATTGGAAGAGGAGCTATGGCCGTTACGTTCCTTGATCCTCCCGGAGGTATGGAAGTCGGAACTATCAAAGAAGCATATGACAAAGCATTTTCAGCATATGACTATGACGGAAACAACACCGGCAGTTCAAAAGATGTAGGAATGCACCCGGTCGCTGACCCAATGCCTCTTATGACTGATAAATATATAAAATTCGTAAGCACGGCTTCACAGGCAGATACGCTCACGAAAACAACAAACGAGGTATCGCTGGGCACGTCCGCGTTAGGTATATCAGCCGGCACGGGATCGACAAATAATTTCAAATTCGGAATTACTTCAACAACTCTTGTCATTCATTTTGAAGAAACAGAAGTCGGCTATCGTGAGCTTTCATTCAGTCAGACACTGAAAGCTTGGCAGGATGCTGGCCTGTTTGATATTCTTCAAGATGAAGGCTTTTATAAGACTGGCCCCGATTTTATTAAGAACTTTAGAAACGACTTCGGCGATTATTATGTATCAGGTTATCAGTACGGAGCCTGTTATGATGCTTATATCTCAATCACTACAAAAACTTCAGAGCAGATAGACACAGTAAAGCGTAAGCTCGTGGCCAGTTTGAACTTGGACAGCGTGACCGCAAGCGCTGATCTTTCAAAAGAAACCAAGGACGTACTGGCTGAAAATGAAGCAGAGTTTAGCGTAAGAATTGTAACTAACGGTATGGGACAAGGGCCTACGGAGATACCTATGCCGGAAGGTGTAACAAGCAGAGATAACAAGGCAATAGATCATACGTTTGATCAGCTTTCAAAGTTCACAAAATCACTTACAAACACCTCAAAGCGCGCGAATTACGCTCCCGTTAGAGTCATGATGAGCAGGTGGAAACGTAATCTTATTTTGGGCCTCCTTATGAAGAAAAAAGGTGACGCAAATGGAACAATTCCTCTTACTGTTGGAAAGAAAAACAAAATCATTGCCTTAAACACCAAGCTCAAAACTTTAAGGGGATATAATAATGTTGTCATGGACAATTCCGCTATCAGCGGTACAGCTTCAAAGACCATTGGCCCGGAATTTAACGTTGTAATGAGTACGATTTCAAGTGTCAGCGAGGATTTCTACGGTGACAAGTATCAAAGTACTTTTGACAGCGTGGACAAGAAAGTTGACGAGCTTATCCCACAGTTTAAATCTTTAGCAGACAGGTACGTCTTCTACACTAAGTTAGTTCTTGCACAGCAAGCAGAGAAGAAATACTATAATCAGATGTTGGATCTGCTTGGACGATATGACGAAGGCACTGAGAATGCGTATAAAATTGTCAGGCAAATGCCCTTCGGCCCGAATGATGATAAAGGCGGCTCAAGCGGATACGATCAATTCGCATTCAGCGAATACGTTCAAGCAGATATGGACGCGGGCGAAACAGTTTCCAGACAGTATGAAAGAAGCAGTTCGGGTGCTGCGCGTCTTGAATGGAATGCAACTGCAACCGGCGCTCCCGGCACTGATCCCACGGCTTATTGGGCACCGGCAGGCCCTGCAATACTCGAAGCTAAAACCACAGACGGCACTACGGCAAGGTTCTGCAAAGTTTCGGTATCGTCCAACCATGCAGACCGCCGAACAGATCGTCATCGTGAGCTTGCTGACGGGGCACCCGCTGTCGGTAAAAGTGTAGTCAGATTTTATTTCATGAGCGGTAGAGGCGATGCCGTAGACTGGAACATCAGCGGAAAGTCTATGAGAATGAGACAGGAAGATTATCCGTTCTCGGGACTTGAATAATCGCTGCTGAATTTATAGGCCCTTAGGGGCCTTTTCTTTTTGAAGATAACCTCCTCGCCGCAAGCTTGTTTTTTTTAAAGCAACCCCCACCACCGCAAGCGGTTCCCCTCCCCCGAGGGAGGCTAGAATTCTTGCTACACAAAAGCCTCCCCTTGGGGAGGTGGCCCAAAGGGCCGGAGGGGGTTGTTAATCCACAAGAATGGAATGAACCGAAGGGGTTATCTTTAAAAATTTTTTGAAGGAGTAAGAAATTAAAAATGAAAAGCTTAAAAATATTTTTATTGCCTTTAATAGGGCTTCTCTTAGTCGGTAGCTTCGGCTGCGGCGGTGGAGGCAGCTCAAGCTTTGACAGCGGGGCCGCTCAAGAATCCCAATCAACAGAAGAAATAGACGCAAGCATTGCAGAATTAATTGATACTCTTCTTGCCGCCGACTCTGACGGAGTGCCAGCGATTTTTGATTATGCGCCTGAGTTTGAAGCGTTGACTGCAAATGCCGCAACTAACAGCCAAGAAGTAGACTTCGTAAAATATATTACAAGCAAAGACTTAGATTCTAATGACGAATTCGTTACGACTATACGCTTGAATAAAGACAGCGCATATATAATCAAATATTCTCACGCCGGAAGGAATTTAAATAACGCTTTATTAAATTTGAGGATCACAGCGCCTGATAATGACGAACTGGTACTTGACTTGGCTCAAGACGGAGCGCCCGAAATTTCCGGAGATATAACTTCTGAAGAAGTTCAGCCCTATTACGTATCTACAGATTTTGAAATAATCCCCGAAGAAAATCCCTGCATGATTCTTTACGGCTTTCAGGCTCCTTTGACCGGGAATTATGAATTCGCCGTCAGTGAATTGACTCTTGTGTCGGGCGAAGGCGTAGTCAAGAACAGGTCGTTAGATATTCCCTTTGAGTTTAGAATTTACGGTGCAGAAGATTATTATTTGCCTTTTGACGACGAAGAGTTCCAGCTTTCTTCACGCGAAATTATTGAGCTTCAGAGAATTATTTGGGATTACGCTACGGAGTGCAACGAGTACGGAATGCCGGTCTTATTGAATGACGAAGGAGAAGTAAATATATCAGCCGTAAATAACGGGTTGAAAGATTCTTTAGCTAAGCAGTTAAAGACAAAATCGAAAATAGACAGCAGTCAGCAGGTTATTCCAAAGGCCGAAATCAGCAACGTACCTTATGACGTTTATTATAAATTAGGTGAAGGCTTCTACGCTCATTCGGGACTTCGTGCTGTCATGAATGTAGTAGACGATAAATCATTCAGCAGGGCCGCTGTATCAAATTTTACAGCGCTCACTCCCGGGACAGGCAATGAACAGGCAACGAATGAAAATTTCAACTTTACTGTAATCGCTACGAAAGAAGAACATGACAGGGCAATGGAGCTTGACTCTACGTCAAATTTTGCGCTGCTCCGTGACGCGTTAGGCGAATCACAGAGGGAGGATTACGCCAGACTTGGAGGCGACCACACGAAAATAATTTCAGTACGTTACGAGCTGATTGAAAGCAAGCCCAGGCTTCCTGATCCTAAAGAGTTCAAACTTCTTGATGAAGCTTTATATATTCTTAAACAGGAAGGCTATCAAAATTTCCTGAATGAATTTGGGGATTACTTTGTTTCCGGCTACACATGGGGCACTCGTTACGATGCTACGATAGAAATAGTCACTGTACCGGGAAAATCTTATTTTAGACACATGAAACATTTTAGCAGTCTAAATCCTATTAGAATTAACAACAGTTTTCTTGTTATGCCCCTTGACAACAATCCTATTCGCGAAACAAACGAGAGTGCCACCCTTTGTGATGTAGCCGCCGGACATTTAAAAAAGCTTTTGAAGCTGGTAGTAGATAATGCTATTTCCGAGCGTGATACGGGGAAATCTATATCTAATAAGAATGAAATACAATGGGAGTTAAGCACAATTCAAGAAGATTTCCATGAAATGACGATCCGCGTAGCGCACAGCAGATATACCGGACGGGCTACTGATATGTCATTCTCAATAGGCGATTTTGTGAAAGAACTTGAGAATTTTATAAAGTCCGCCAAGCAGACTCCGCGATCTCAATATCAGCCGCTTTATACAACTTTCAGACGCTACAGGGAGATCGAAGAAGCAAGGCCGTATATTCCCGAAGCGCTCACTGTTCCAAAAAGCCGTTATAATGCAATCAGACAACTAACTGAAAAGATTTTCCTTACACGTTGTTATTATAATGCGTTGATGGCAATTACTCAGGAACATTTGAGAACCGGCACAACAATTCAAGACCAATGGAAAAAAGAATTTGAAATTGATCTTGTTAGCAAAGTAAAAAGTGCCGGCATGAATTACGTTTGTGCTGATGAAAGCCGAATTAAGGATTTCCAAAAACAATTTAACGCGCTCTATGAAAAATATAAAGGTCTTGCCGAGCGTTATAATTTTTACCGTTATTTTACTTTTGTTCAAAAAAATACGGTTTCGCCCAGCTGGGATACAAGCGACGAGGACAATAATCGTTCTTGGTCAAGAGGGTTTAGCACTTATGACAAGAGCCAGATTGTTAAAGCTGATATGGCGGCGGGACAATATTTACATCACCGCCACATAGAACCTTGGTACAAAGGCGATGGATACGCGGATTTTAAGGATAGCTTCAGTGATGAATATATCTATTGGTACAATACCGGCTATGAAAAGACGAACGGCTGTAAAGGCCGGGATGTCAACGGACAGACAATCGGGAAGAAAAGCTATAACTGGCATTATGACGGAGCCGGTGGGCGAAGGCTTGAAGTATTTCTTTATTACAAGACAATAAAAATGCCTGATAATCTTTATCCATTTGTGGGGCTTGAATAGCTTCTAATAAAACAACCCCTCCGGCCCTTCAGGCCACCTCCCCTTTCAAAAAATTAACCCCTCCGGTTCGCTTCGCTCACCACCTCCCCTTTCAGGGGCGGCAAGAGTGTTAAAAAAAAGAAGATCT
>JAFSSV010000172.1 GCA_017450825.1 Synergistaceae bacterium | reverse complement strand
TTTTTGCAAGCTCTGAAAGATTTATGAAGTTAAGATTTTCATCTTCAAGAGAATTCGCCCGGGCCAAGTCAAAAATTCCTATCTTAGTTCGTTCAAGTTTTTTGACATGAGCGCCGCAGCCCATAATTTTTCCCAAGTCATGAGCAAGACTCCGGATATAAGTTCCTCGTCCGCAGGATACTTCAAGCTCAACGCAGCCAGTAGAAAAATCAAAGGGCTTCAAAATTTTTATGCCCCTAAAGAAAACCGGGCGGGCTTTCATTTCAACATCTTGGCCGCCGCGGGCTAATTTATAAGCCGCCTTCCCTTCGATTTTTATTGCAGATACCGCCGGAGGAGTCTGAAGCCTCCAGCCCGAAAAAGAATAAAGAGAGTCATGAAAAATTTTTTCGTTGAAATCTTCATAGCTTTTTTCAGAAATTATTTCGCCGGAATAATCATAAGTGTTCGTTTCGACTCCGAATTGAATTTGAGTCCTATAAACTTTTGGGAGCGACATAACGAACTCACTGAAGCGCGTAGCGTTTCCAGTCAATAATATAAGCAGTCCCGAAGCCGTCGAGTCCAACGTGCCGGAGTGTCCGACTTTAAGGCCGTCTAATTTTTTGCGGACAGTGCTGACACATTTTGTACTGCGGCAGCCTTCGGGTTTATTAATCAGCACAAGAGCATTCATGATATTTTTTCAGGATTAAATTCTCAAGCTCCTCCATAGCTTTTTCAATCGGAATATTATTAAGCGCAGCTCCGGCGGCCTTCTCGTGTCCTCCGCCTCCAAGAGGCCGGGCAAACTCGGCGGCCCCGAAGGGACTCCCTTCACGTGAACGAATGCTTAATCTTATTTCACCTGTAGGATATTCCGTAATAGTAGAAATAAATTTCACGCCTCTGATTGTCATTAACATGCTTGAGAGTCCTTCTGTGCCGGTTGTATCTGCTCCGGTTTCTTGAAAGTCTGAAGCATATAACACGGTAAGCGCGAAAATATTTTCAGGCCCGAAGATTTTTACACGCGACATAGCCCGCGACCATAAAAGAAAATCCGCGGGCGTTTTGTTCTGGCTTATGCGGTCGGTCATTTTTGCCGGAGCGACTCCCAGTGAGATTAATTCCGCGGCTATTTCATGAGTCAAAGGCGAAGTATTAGAAAAAGAAAAGCTCCCTGTATCAGTAAAGAGTCCTGTGTATAAACTCTCGTTGACGTTTTGAGCAAGCTCCCATCCTCCGGCCTTAAAAATTCTGAAAAGCATTTCACAAGTAGAAGAGGCCGCCCCGTCAACGCAATTTATACGGGCGTAGAGTCCGTTGTCCTCATGATGATCTATGTTAAGGGCGTTGAGATTTTTTTCAGGCGCGAAGCCCTTAACGCCCCTTTCATGAGTTGCACAGTCAAGAAAAACATAGAGCATATTTTTTTTGTCAGCGTCTTGCTCAAAAATAAATTCGTCGCAAGTTATATGCTTGTCGAAATTATCAAGATAGCTATAAGTAGCGGGCAAATTTTTATCAGGGCTGTACCATTTTATTTTTTTGCCAAGAGCAAGGCCGGCGGAGTACAGCGCAGTAGCAGAACCTACAGCGTCACCGTCGGCTTTCTTATGAGTGAATATGCTCCATGACTCGTAAGCCTTTAAAATTTCAGAGGCCCTTAATAAATCTTCGTTGTTAAAAATCTTCTTGTCCATCTTCGATTTCTGTTTCGTTTTGAGCTGAATTATTTAAAGGGAAGCCAAGCCTTTCAAGAATGCTGTCGATCTTTGCGCCGTATGCGCTGCTCTTGTCGATATAAAATTCAAGCGCAGGGACTCGCCTGAGCTTTATAGTCTGGCCTAGCAAGCTTCTAATGACTCCTTTAACTCCGTTAAGTTCTTTTAAAATTCCCGGGCACTTGCGAGCTTCAAGCGCCGTGAAAAAAACTTTTGCCTGCTGTAAATCTTTTGTGCATTCAACGCCGGTTATTATAGTTTCTTTAACGGCGGCTTTCTGGATCTTGCCTCCGATTATCAAAGCGATCTCGCGCTGAAGCTGTTTGTTAATGCGCGACATTCTCAAATTTGTGCTCATAAAATTAAAGAGTCCTCTTCTCCTCTATAACGTCATAGACTTCGAGAATATCTCCGGCCTCAAAATCCTGATAACCTTCGAGCGATATTCCGCAATCCATTCCGGCCTTTAATTCGCGGGCCTCGTCTTTTTCATGACGAAGTGAGGCGATCTTTCCGTCCCAGATTACTATGCCGTCACGAATTACGCGTACTTTTGCAGTTCGTCTTACGAGTCCTTTAGTGACGTGCGAGCCTGCGATCCTTCCGACCTTTGGAATTTTGAAGATCTGTCTTATCTCAACTTCGCCTAAAGTGTCCTCACGAAGGACGGGCTTTAACAATCCGGCCATAGCTGCTTTAACATCGTCTATAACGTCATAGATAACGTTATAGATTCTAATTTCTACGCCGTTGAGTTCGGCTATTCGTTTAGCGTTGCCGTCGGGCCTAACGTTGAAGCCGACTATTACGGCGTTTGAAGCTGAAGCTAACATGACATCGCTTTCTGCTATGCGTCCTACGCCTCTATGAACGATTGAGACTCCAACTTCGTTAGTAGCTAGCTTTTCCAGGGAGGCGCAAAGAGCTTCGAGCGAGCCTTGAACGTCACACTTGATAACTAAATTCAAATGCGGGAGCTGTCCTTCCTGCAAGTTTGAATATAAATCTTCAAACGAGGCGCGTTTGACTTCGGCGGTTGAAGACTCGCGCTCAATGACTTTCAGAGCGTCAAGGGCGTTACGGGCTTCTCTGTCTGTCTTGACGACTTTGAAAGCTTCGCCGGGGTTAGGTACGTCGCTAAGGCCAAGAATTTCAACGGGGGTTGAAGGCTTAGCTTCTTTGACTCCCTTTCCAGCCCAGTCGAACAGGGCGCGGATCTTTCCCCAAGTTGAATTAAATAAAACTATATCGCCGGGCTTTAACGTTCCGTTCTTAACTATGACTGTAGCAACGGGGCCTTTGCCTTTGTCCAACCGTGCTTCGATTACAATTCCTTCGGGGTTTGCTTTGGGGTCGCCTTTAAGCTCCTGCATTTCAGCTTCAAGAAGGACGCGTTCAAGGAGATCAGGGACTCCGAGTCCTTTTTTCGCTGAAATCTCTACAGCTCCTACATCGCCGCCCCAACCTTCGACAAAAATTCCAAGCTCTGAAAGCTGCTGGCGGACTCGATCGGGCTTGGCCCCTTCCTTGTCGATTTTATTTATAGCGACGACTAAGGGGACTCCGGCGGCTTTGATATGAGCGATTGCCTCGCGAGTCTGCGGCATTACACCATCGTCAGCACCGATAACAAGAATTACTATGTCTGTAACGTCAGCTCCTCTGGCTCTCATAGCAGTGAAGGCTTCGTGCCCGGGAGTGTCAAGAAAGACTATAGGCTTTCCCTCGTGCATTACGACATAAGCGCCTATATGTTGGGTAATGCCTCCGGCTTCGTGTTCGGCAACGCTTGAGTGACGAATCTTATCAAGAAGAGTCGTCTTGCCGTGGTCTACGTGTCCCATGACCGTAATAATCGGCGGGCGTTCTTCGAGAGTCGAAACGGCTTTGGGAGCGGGCGGAATTATTTTTTCCTGTTTAACTTCTGCAGCTTCAGATTTTGGGGAAGGTTTGGCATCAGCAGCAACATTTTTATTACTGGAAGGAGCTGAAGGATTATTAGAGGGTTTTGAAGAATTTTGCTTAGGGTTTTTGTTGTGCTTGCCTTGAGATTTTTCGGGCTTGAAATCTTTTTCAGCGGGAAGAGTCTTTTTCTCGTTCCTGTCGATTTTGTCGCCCTTTTCATTTTGTTTAGAAAATTTTTCTGGCTTTGTTTTGGGCTTGGATTGTTCGGAGTTGTGCTGCTTTTTTTCCTGAGATTTTGCTTCGCTGGCTTCGCGTATTATATTCTCGACGATCTGGGCGGTTTCCTCGTCGATTGAACTTGAATGAGATTTAACAGGTACGTCCAACTGTTGAAGGACGGCCAGCAATTCTTTATTGCTCTTGTTTAATTTCCTAGCAAGATCATAGATTCTAATTTTATCGCTCAAAAGCGTTTCTCCTTTCACATAATTAAAAAATAAATTCTCTAACGGACTTTGCGAAGCCGGAATTAAAGGGCAAGCCTACAATTTGAACGCCGCCTTTAACTCCGACTGCTTGTGATAATTCCTGCATGTTCATTTCAAGCTCAATATGTTCATGAGAAAGCGCGAACTTTTTTACGCTTTCAGAAGAGTCTGAAGCGAACATAAGCAAAAATTTTTTATTCTCTGCGTTTGCGATTCGTTCCTGGCCTATGAAGAGCGTTCCAGATTTTCGCGCCAAGCCAAGAACAGAACGAAGCTTTAAATTTAAATTGGGCGCGAAATTTTTTGAGCTTGCCTCAAGCTCGGGCCAGAAGTCCTCATGAATTTCTGTCTTTAAAGCGCGGGCCAAGGCCCCGGATTTTTTTGCGCGCTCAATGCAATTAGAGTCCGGGCAAATATAAACGCCCCGGCCGGGTAATTTGCATTTTAAGTCAATGACGGCCAAGCCCTCGGGACTCTTGACGAGCCTGATTAAATTTTTCTTAGCTGTCTTTGCCTTGCATACGGCGCAAGATCTTTCAGGAATATGTTTAAGATTTATCGAAGACATCACTGAAAATATCTTTGAGCGTCGGCATCTTGTCCGGTTCGATTGTCTGGACGTTGATTTTATAGCCGGTTAATTTTGCGGCGAGCTTTACGTTTTGTCCGCCCCTGCCTATTGCCAGAGAAAGCTGATCCGGATAGACATAAGCTGTAACTTCTTTTTCTTTGTCAAGCATTACATCGACTCTTGAAACCTGTGCCGGAGAAAGAGCATTTTTAATAAAGGCTACGGGGTCATTGTTATAAATCACTATGTCAACCTTTTCGCCTTTGAGCGCGCCGCTGATAGCCTTAATTCTTGAACCGTTGCTGCCTATGCAAGCGCCCAAGGGATCAACGTTAGGATCAAGAGTTACTAATGCGACCTTTGCACGAAGGCCGGGATCGCGGACGATATTTCTGATTTCTATAATTCCCTGTTTGATCTCAGGGATTTCGACTTCCATTAATTTTTTCAAGAGGCCCGGGTGAGTTCTTGAAACTATAATATGAGGGCCGCGAGCTTTCTGTTTAACTTCGAGAACGTAAAATTTCATGGAAGTACCGGGAGTATAGCGTTCGTTACGGATTCGTTCGCGTTTAGGGAGTTCGGCGTCTGTTCTGTCGTTGATATGAATTACTATGTCATCGCCTTCGACTTTATAAATTGTCCCGATGACCATATCGCCGACCTTGTCAGCGAATGACGTGAACACCGCGCGGCGTTCTTCGTCGCGAAGTCTTTGAGTTATAACCTGCCTTGCGGTTTGAGCGGCAATGCGTCCGAAGTTTGTGGGGTTGCGTTCGATTCGTACGGTGTCGCCGATCTGAGCGTCAAGGTCATAGCGTTTAGCGTCCTGCAAAGTTATTTCCTGTTCGGGCGGGACTTCGGGATCGAGTCCGATCTGGCTTACGACTTTTCGTAATTCGTATATGCTTATATCTCCGGTATTGTGATCGACTTTGATTTCCATGTTGAATTCGCCGGGCTGATATTTATTGTAAGCAGACAGCATAGCCGCTTCCATTGTTGATAAGATTACTTCGATATCAAGCCCGCGCTCTAAGGCCAAGGCATCAAGAGCTTCAATGAACTCATGACCAAGACGCATCATTTTTTTCTATTCCCCCTCTTTTTGTTCTTGCTTGAATTTTTATCTTCGTTTTCATTTTCAAATCTGTAGACTAAATTTCCTCCTTTAATAATCTCAAACGGTATAGACTTTTCGCCGTCGGAGCAAGACAGGTTCACGAGTTCCCCTTCGACAGAATTAATAACTCCGGTGAAATTCTTGCGGCCTTCGAGAAGGCTGGACAATCTCACGCGGACTTCGCGGCCCTGGAATCTTTTATAGTCGTCAAGTTTAAATAACGGGCGTTCGATTCCGGGCGAACTTACTTCCAAGTAATAGCGTTTGTCGTCGAGGCCGGGCAAATTAGAATTCTCGTCAAGAAATTTATTCAGGAGGCGTGAAACTAATTCGCAGTCATCGACGTTAATTCCGCCGAGCGAGTCGATAAGGACTTGAATTTTTGTACGGCCGAAGTC
Organism: Synergistaceae bacterium; assembly: GCA_017450825.1. Classification (GTDB taxonomy): domain Bacteria; phylum Synergistota; class Synergistia; order Synergistales; family Aminobacteriaceae; genus JAFUXM01. The sequence goes on along the minus strand of JAFSSV010000172.1, from coordinate 472 downwards.
TGTTCTAAGTCCGGCATTGACACATTCATAGCCGGCGCTTGTTACAATTGATTCAATATTTTTTAAAAAGTCTTCTGTCATTTTTTTAATTACTCTGCATATAAAAAAGGAGGGGGATTTCCTCCCACTCCTTTCACGTTAACTCATGAAATTGTCTGAATTATAACCCAGAATTTTTTAAAGGCAATTCAGAAAAATTTTTTTGAAAGATAACCTTCCTTGCCAGCAAGCTTGGCCTTGTTTGAAAAGCAACCCCCTCGCCACTTCGTGGCCCTCTCTTTAAAGACCCCCACCACCGCAAGCGGTTCCCCTCCCCTTACAGGGACGGCGGGGCGCAAGAGAGTTCTTCGACATCTTTTATTCCCTCTACCCCGTGCCTCCCCTGTGTAAGGGGAGGTGGCCGACTGAAAGGAGGTCGGAGGGGTTAATTTTTTAAAAAGGGGGAGGTGCCGAATGAAATGAGGCGGAGGGG
>JAFSSV010000171.1 GCA_017450825.1 Synergistaceae bacterium | reverse complement strand
TCTCGAAGGACTCTCTCGTCCCCCCTGAAAGGGGGGATGTCAATTTGTTGACAGGGGGGTTGCGTTCAAAAGAAGGCCAGCTTGCTGGCGAGGGGGTTGCGTTCAAAAGAGGGGCCAGCTTGCTGGCGAGGGGGTTGCGTTCAAAAGAGGGGCCAGCTTGCGGCGGAGGCGGAGGAGTTGTAGCTAAAAAAAATCCTCCCCTTTTTGGGGAGGTTGTTTATTAAAAAAAAATTATTTTCTCTTGCGCTTGGCCCGCTCTTTTAATTTTTTCTTAACGGTTTGCATGATTTCGAGCCGCTGGAGAACTTTGACGACATCAACGCTGTTTTGTTTAGCGTCGTCTTTATTTTTTTCGACTGGAATCTTTCTGACTGCTTCGCCGCTCCCTATTAAGACGGCGATAGACTGCAGGCTTGGAATATTTTCGCAGACGATTTTTATAATCGAGATTATCGGCGTTGAAAGAAGAGCGCCGGGAATCCCCCAAATCATTCCCCATAATAAGAGCGACAATAAAATCACTACCGGACTAACGCCCAGCCTGTCGCCCATGACCTTGGGAGTAATAATATTTCCGATTGTAACTTGAATAGCCGTGAGGAAAAATAATACTAATACCGGCGTGAAGAGTCCCGGCGAAAATTGAATGATAGCCATAACCACCGGCGGAATAGTCGCGATTATCGAGCCTACAGTAGGAATAAAATTCAAAAGGAATGTCAAAACACCCCAGCCCGCCGCAAGCCTAACCCCGAAGAGCGTAAGCACTAACCATGCACATACACCCGTTACGAAACTTATCAGCGCAAGCGTCCCTAAATACTGGCTAACCTGTTCTGAGATTGTCGATAAAATTTTTTTAACTCTTGCCGCGTTATGCTTAAAGGCCTTGTCGACTTTCTCTTCAAGATACGGAGCCTCCAGAAGCATAAACATTAAAAAAACAAACGTCATTACAAATTTACTGGCAAACGCAATTATCAGCGAAGAAATATTGCGCGCGTTGTCCGTAAGAATTCCTACCCAGTTAAAATTTTTTACGGCCTCCGGCGGAATGCTCAAGACCTGTAACAAGCTTGCAAACCAATCAATTAATTTTTCAGAATAGAGCGCGTATACATGAGAAAATTCTACGACCTGCGCCGCTATAAATTTAAAGCCTATCAAGCCCACGACCGTTAAAATCGAAAAGACTAACGCAACGTTAAGCCATGGATTTAATTTCAGCGTCCTCCCGACTAGCACGACCGGCCGGAGCATTTGGAGAATGAACCAAGCTATAACGAGCGGAATAAAAACATTACTAGCAATATGCAGCACGGAGCAGAGCGCTATAGACGACAAGAAAATCATTAACCCGATAAAAAGTTTCATGTAAAAAATTCATCTCCAAACAAAAAATTTTTTAATCTGATCTGAAATCAAATTATAGCGCAAAAAAAAGAAGCCCCGATTTTTTTCGGAGCTTCTTAAAAAAGAATTCTGGAATTATTAATTATTATTTATTTCAGTTCAGAGAAATATTTAATCGTTCTTACCATCTGGCTGGTGTAGGAATTCTCGTTGTCATACCATGAAACAACCTGAACAAGGGTCTTGTCATTGCCGACGGGCTTGCACTTTGTCTGTGTCGCGTCAAAGATTGAGCCTGCTGTGCTGTCGATAATGTCGGACGACACGATCTCGTCAGTGTTGTACTCAAATGACTCGGTCTCTTCTTTTTTCATTTGAGCGTTGACTTCTTCTTTTGTAACTGTGCCTTCGACTACAGCGTCAAGAATTGTCGTTGAACCTGTAGGAGTCGGGACTCTCTGTGCAGCTCCGTCAAGTTTTCCGGCAAGCTCCGGAATAACAAGTCCGATAGCCTTTGCAGCTCCCGTTGAGTTCGGGACAATGTTGCAGGCGGCCGCGCGCGCTCTTCTTAAATCGCCTTTGCGGTGAGGGCCGTCAAGAATCATCTGATCGCCGGTGTAAGCGTGAACTGTCGTCATGAATCCTGAAACGATAGGCGCAAGGTCGTTAAGGGCCTTAGCCATAGGAGCAAGGCAGTTAGTTGTGCAGCTTGCTGCTGAAATAATTGTGTCTTCGGGTTTGAGTGTCTTGTGATTGACGTTATAAACGATTGTCGGAAGGTCATTGCCTGCGGGAGCAGAGATAACTACTTTGCGTGCGCCGGCTTTGATATGAGCTTCGGCCTTTGCCTTTGAAGCATAGAAGCCTGAGCACTCAAGAACTACATCGACTTTAAGATCTCCCCAAGGAAGTTCTTCGGCCTTCGGCTTGGCATAGATCGTAATAACTTTTCCGTCTACTGTGATTGTTCCGTTCTCGTCGCTGTATTCAACTTTCTTGTTGTAACGTCCGTGAGTCGTGTCGAACTTTAAAAGATGAGCAAGCATTTTGGGAGCTACAAGGTCATTGATCGCTACGACTTCATAACCTTCAGCATCGAACATTTGACGAAAAGCAAGACGGCCAATTCTTCCGAAGCCGTTAATAGCAACTCGTACAGCCATAATAAAAAATTCCTCCTATAAATTTGATTGACGGGTTAATTATATAGCAAGCGCCGTTTATTTTCTATAAACCCCCTCCGGCCCATCAGGCCACCTCCCCAAGGGGCGGCTTGATTAGCATAACCAAAAGCCCATAAAAAAAGCCTCCCCCTTTTGTTTAAGAGGGAGGCAGGTTGAATTAGAATTTGAATCTGAATTTTAATTTGAAAGTAGTGATGCGTATATTTTAATATATTTCCTAGCCCTGTAACAAGCTCATGACGGACTGCGGGAGCTGGTTGGCCTGAGCAAGCATTGAAGTTCCGGACTGGTTGAGGATCTGGAGCTTGACGAATTCCATCATGGTCTGGGCCATGTCTGCGTCTCTTATTCTGGACTCGGCCGCGGTCAAGTTGGTCATGGTTGTTGTCAGGTTGTCGCTGGTGTACTCTAACGCGTTCTGATAGGCTCCGATCTTTGCGCGCTGGGTTGAAACTTTGTTAATAGCCGCGTCAATCTGGCCGATTGATTTTGAAGCTGAAGTACGGGTCGAGACGTTGATATTCGTAACGCCTAACGCGCCTGCTGACATGTTGCCGATGTCGATCGCTATATCTTCGCCTTCGTTAGCTCCGATCTGGAAGACTGTCGAGCTGTCAACAATGTGAATTACAGCGTCGTAAGCGTCAGTGTCGGCCGTGAGCAGGAAGTTATCTTCGCTGTCGCTCCAAGTTGCCTTGATGTTAGCCGTAGCGCTGAACTCTATGTCAACGTTCGGGTGAAGGACTCCGATTAATCTATTCTCGGAGACTTTAACATTCGTAGCGCCGTTTACGGGGATTCCCGTGTGAGCGTCATAGATAGAAGCTACGAACGCGGTCGTTGAACTTTCCTGTACTACGTTGAAGGCCAGCGAGTTAATTAAATCTTCGTCGCCGCTGAAGGTAATATCTCCGGCTGAACCCGGGAGCAGCGATCTGAAAATGAACGTGCCCGCGACAGTTTCGAGTCCCTGTGAAGGCATATTAACGCCCTGAGTTTTTTCAACGAACGTGCAAAACTTATTAGCGTCCGTTCCTTCGGTCAAATATCTTGCCTGGCCGAGACCGTTAGCGATTGCGTCGTTGAATTTTGCCTTTAACTCGTTAAGAGTATCAGTAGCGTAAACAGTGACGTTTGTGCTTGTGCCGTCGCCTTGGGTGAGCGTGATTGTCTTGGGCGTGTCGAGCATGAAAACACCGGACGAATTCCAGAACGTATTAAGGTCGCGGAGTTTTGTATCGCCGACAGCGGTCTTGCCGATATAAGCGGCCGTGAAGCTGGCAAGCTCATCAGTACCGGGGACTATTGCGTCAGTAGAACTTGTCGTCGAGAAGGCGCTGCTTGTTGTCAAAATAACATCGCCGTTATAGACAGTGCCGTTTTCAGCGTTCAAATAGAAATTTCTGAAGTGAAGCTGCTTGTTCTGGCAAGAGTCAGAGTTGATATTATAAATAACGGGCTGTGAAACAAGAGGCTTATCAAGATTATCGCCGTATTTATCCATCTCACCGTTGGGGTCAGAGTACTGATAAGTTGGGTCGGTCTCTGCTGTTTCTGTCGTTTCGTTGTACCACGCGTCCGGCCAATCGAGATCCTGATCGCCTACGATCTGTACGCCCATATCCGGAGTAGTGCTTGAAGTTCCTGCGCCACTAACATTGAGAACGAATTTACTTCCCGTTGAGAAGTCCTCAAATGCTCCGCCTGCAAGCTGTATCGTTAATTGTGGCGTAGCGCCTGAAGCAGTATCAGTAGTCGAGCCAATAAGTTTGCTGATGTCAATAGTGCCTGCGCCACTACTATTAATTTTGAGCGTTATATCGTCCATAACCGCGCTGTCGACAGTACCGTCAGCCTTCAAAATATTTGACTGGGCGCTGAGAACAACTGTTCCGTCAGATTCGTTGCCTGTCATGTTGGAAACGGTGAAGAGGATACTTGCGTTATTCTCTGGGGTGCTAGGTACTATATTGAAATAGGTTGTAACATCGGCGGCAAATTTTTGCGTCCCGGTGCTTGCGTCTTTAAAGCCATAAGCGCCTGTTACTGTTGCTGCCCCACCTGTTGGTGCCTCGGCTGTAACTTTATAGTTCGCTGCAGGAAGGTTATCGACTTCGACATTAGTAACGCCCTTTTCAGATAACATAGAAACGTCTGAAATTACGTTGGGGTGCTTGATCGTCATAACGGAAGACTTCTGAACTTGGCCTGTACCTGTCTGGCTGGGGTCAACGGTGACTTTAATTCTGAAGTTGCCTTCAAAAGATTTTTTCTGTCCGAACTGGTCAATTTCTCTTAACGAGCCGTTGACGTATGCTTTGACGTTAAGATTGCTTGATGACGTGATACCGGCGGAGCTTCCGTCAAGGAGTCTTTTCTTGTTGAACTGAGTTGTCTTTGCGATCCTGTCGATCTGATCAGCGAGCTGATTAATTTCGAGCTGAATATAACTTCTGTCTTGTGAAGTGAGTGTGTCGTTTGAAGCCTGAACAGCAAGCTCTCTCATTCTCTGGAGCATTGAGTTAGTCTCGCCGAGTGCGCCCTCTGCAACCTGAAGCATGGACGTAGCGTCTTGAGTGTTACGGATAGCGATTTCGAGTCCTGAAATCTGAGAGCGCATTTTCTCGCTGATAGCGAAGCCTGCTGCGTCATCAGCCGCTGAATTAATGCGAAGTCCTGTAGAAAGTTTTTTGATTGTGCTTTCCATTGCGTTATTCGTTGAGTTCAACGAATTATACGCGGTAAGAGCTGGTATGTTGTGATATATTCTCATTTTTTTAGCCTCCTGCAAACGGGGAATCCTTTTTTTTATTTTTACCCGTCTAAAAATTTATATCCTTATAATAATTTTTCAAAAAAGTTTCGAGATTAAAATTTGAATCTTTTGTGCCGCATTCCCTTGCAGTTTATTGGCTTCCTTGCCTTCACGCTTTATTTATCGGTGCCGGGGGAAGTGACTTTAATTATCTGTTTTAACTTTGCAGCTACAACCCCTCCGGCCTTTTGGGCCACCTCCCCTTCTCTTCTAGCTACAACCCCTCCGGCCCTTTTGGCCACCTCTCTTTTTTAATGACAACCCCTCCGGCCTCCTTTCAGTCGGCCACCTCCCCTTTCCGGGGAGGCAAGGGACGTAGCCCAAATAGAAGGACTCCTTGCGCCCC
>JAFSSV010000170.1 GCA_017450825.1 Synergistaceae bacterium | reverse complement strand
GGCCGCAAAAGAAAAACCCGGTGAACTTGTCGCCTGCACAGAAGTTGGAGCTTACACTTACTACGAGATCTTAAAGTTCCAGGAGCTTGCGGGGATTCAGCTTGACCTTGTAGACTACGGCTCGAACTCAGACAAGATAGTCGGTATGCTTTCAGGACAGGTTGACATGATGCCCGGCGCTTATATCAATTGCAAAGATTATTTAGCAAGCGGCCAGTTCGCAGCCTTGGGAGTCCCCAGCGCTGAACGCTATGGAATAATCAAAGACATTCCGACCTTCAAAGAGCAGGGAATCGATCTCGTTTATCCCGACTGCGATTTCTCTTTCTATTTCCCCAAGGGAACGCCCGCCGAAGTCATAGCTTGGTATGAAAATATCGTTCAGGAAATGGAAAAGAATCCCGAGTGCCTCGAAGCTATAAAGAAAGTTGAAATGATGCCTTACTACCTTTCAGCCGCCGACAGCGAGAAGCACGATGCCGAATACTTCAACACGTTCAAGACAATCGCTGATCAGTTAGCGAAATAAGATTAGAAAAAAATTCCCGTCCCTCCTGTTGAATTTCAGGAGGGATTTTTATTTTATAAATTTTTTTTTAAGAAGGAGTGAAAAATTTTTATGAGCAATTATGGTTCGACTCCCGTTGTCAAAAGTATGAAGGTCGTACCTGTCGCAGGGTATGACAGCATGTTAATGACTCTTTCCGGAGCACACGCGCCCTACTTCACGCGCAACGTAGTTATATTAGAAGACAGCGCAGGACATCAAGGGATCGGAGAAATTCACGGAGGCGATTACACTTGCGAAGCCCTCCGAGCCTGTGAAGGACTCGTAGTGGGACAGCTGATAGGAAAATACCGCGGCATTCTTGACTCTATTCATAAGCACTCAAAGAAAGCTAAAGAAGATGACGGCGAAGGGATCCAGACTCTTGACATCTCAAAATTAAAATTTGTAGTCAAAGCTGAATGGGCGATTGAATGCGCCTTGCTTGACTTGCTTGGTCAAGCGCTCGGCCTTCAAATGTGTGAGCTTCTAGGCGACGGCAAGCAGCGCGATAAAGTTGAAACTCTCGGCTATTTATTTTACGTGAGCGATAAGAAAAAGGCCGAAGGGAAATTAAATTATCTTGACGAAAGTTCAAGCTCTGATCCTTGGTTTAGAATGCGCCGTCAAGAAATGCTTACGCCCGAAAAAATTGTCGAACAGGCCGAGTGTCTTCACGAAAAATACGGCTTCAAGAATTTTAAATTAAAGGGCGGAGTCTTAGCCGGTTCCGAAGAAATGAAAGCAGTATGCGCTCTGAAAAAAGCTTTCCCCAACGGAAGAATTAACATCGACCCGAACGGAGCTTGGAGCTTGGCCGAAGCTATTGAACTCTGCAAGCCTCTTGAAAGTATTTTAACTTATATCGAAGACCCTTGCGGGCCGGAAGCCGGATATTCAAGCCGTGAGATCATGGCCGAATTCAAAAACGCCGTTAAACTTCCAGTTGCTACGAACATGATCGCTACAGACTGGCGGCAATTCTATCATTCAGCCGCGTTGAAGTCTGTTGATATTGTTTTAGCTGATCCTCATTTCTGGGGCTTCGGCGGTTCGATTAGAATCGCGCAGTTGTTAAACGATTGGGGGCTTACGTGGGGGAGTCATTCCAATAATCATTTTGATATTACCCTTGCGGCCTTTGCTCAAGTCGGAGCCGCGGCACCGGGCAAGCCTACAGCGCTTGACACTCACTGGATCTGGCAGGACGGACAGAATTTGCTTGATGATGCTCCGCGCATTGTTGACGGTTATCTTGAAGTTCCGGAGAAGCCCGGCCTCGGCGTTACTCTGAACATGGAAAAACTAGAACAAGCTAACGCGCTCTATAATAAGTTGCCTTCGCATGACCGCAACGACGCTGAAGCAATGCAGTTTTTAATTCCTGACTGGAAGTTCGACAGCAAGAAGCCTTGCTTAGTTAGATAAAAAAATTTTTTTTGAAAGACAACCCCCTCCACCCTCACTTCGTTCAGGCACCTCCCCAAGGGGAGGCTTTAGGTAGCAGGAATCTTAGCCTCCCTCGGGGGAGGGGAACCGCTTGCGGTGGAGGGGGTTATCTAACTACAACCCCCTCCGGCCCTTCAGGCCACCTCCCCAAGGGGAGGCTTTGTGTAGCAGGAATCTTAGCCTCCCTTGGGGGAGGGCCGGACAAAAAACGCTTGCGGCGAGGGGGATTTTTTTTAGACGTTAAAGCGTATCTCTATCATGTCGCCGTCTTGGACTTTATATTCTTTGCCTTCGAGTCTTAGAACTCCCTTATCGCGGCATTGACTCATTGAAGCGTTATTCGCAATAAAATCATCATATGCTACAACCTGTGCCCGTATAAATCCCCGGGCCAAGTCCGAATGAATCGTCCCGGCTGCTTCGACAGCGTCCGCTCCTTCACGTAAAGTCCACGCTCTTACTTCGTCCGTCCCGCTCGTGAAAAATGAAATTAATCCCAAAAGTTTATAAGCTTCATGAATGAGTCTGTCGCGCCCGGGTTCTGTTATTGATAAGTCCTTCATGAACTCTGCGCGGTCTTCTGGGTCAAGCTGTTCAAGTTCCATCTCTGTAGCTCCGTAGACTCTCACGCATTTTAAATTCTTCGCGCTCATTTCGGCTTCAAGCGCTTTGAGTTCGGGAACGTCACCTGTCTGAGTGTAGTCAAGATTCAAAACTATAAGTTCAGGTTTAAGAGTCAAGAATGCGAAGCCTGATAGAGATTTTTTTTGTTCGTCCGTCAAATTAAATTCTCTTAGCGGCCGCTCGTTTAATAAATGAGCTTCAAGTTCTTTTATTAATTCAAGCTCTGAAACTTCAGCCGGAGTTAATTTCTTTTTGGCTTTCTTTTCTTCAAGACGGGCTAGCCTGTTGGAAATGACTCCGAGATCTCTATAAATTAATTCAGCTTCTACAATCCGCCAATCCCGTAAAGGATCTATAGAATTTTCCGGGTGAGGCACAGCCGAATTTTTAAAGACTCTAACAACGTGTAACAAAGCTTCAGACTCAGAAACAAAAGACAAAAAAGAATTTCCAAGCCCTGCGCCCTTGCCTGCGTCACGCGACAGTCCTGCCAGATCAACGAACTCAACATCGGCCGGCTTCTCACTCTTAGGCTTAAAAATTTCTACGAGCTTATCGAATCTTTTATCTGGTACGTTGACTAATGCCCTGTTAGGTTCTGTCTTGCCCGACGCGTAAGGCTTGACCTCCGCTCCGGCTCTCGTTATCACGTTAAACACCGTAGACTTTCCGGACAAAGGAAGCCCAACTATTCCACACTTCAGCATAAAAATTTTTCACCTCAAATTTTAAAGTTTCTTCTTATTATATAATCTAGCCATACAAAAAATTTTTTGAATTTTAATTTAGTCAGAAGGAAAAATTTTTTCATGGACGAGTTAGAAAACTTCAAGAAGAATCAAAGCAAAAAAAATCATTACTGGTGGACGATAGAATTTTCGACTCCTGTTTCAGACAAGAGCATGAGTCACAATGAAGAACTGCTCAGCACAATCGCGGCTCTTTCAGACTGCATAGGCTCATATATTTTTACCGAACAGGACACTTTAGGACGCAAAAGGCTTTTTCTTCGGGCGGACTACGACAGCTCAATCGGGATTGACGAGCTTTTATTCAAAATCGAATTTATTTTGAAAGACCCGTCCTTCAAAGGCATAAATCTAACGCGCTGCTACAGGACGAGCGATCAGCCTTGGGAGACTCAACACTATGACGCCTTCCCGCCACTCAATGTTGGAAAGACTCTTGTAGTCATGGCTCCATGGCATGATAAAGAAGAAATCCAGCTCGGAAGGACTCCGATTTATATTTACCCGGCCAGCGCGTTCGGCACGGGCTATCATGAAAGCACACAGATAGCTTTGACTCTTTTAGAAGAAGTCGTGAAGGCCGGCGATATTATTCTTGACGTTGGAACGGGGACAGGAATTTTATTTATTGCGGCACTCAAGCTTGGAGCAGATCAGGCGATCGCGCGCGATATTGACCCGGCGACTCTCGAAGAGGCCAAGCGCAACATGAATCTCAATGGAATTAACCCGAAGGTCTGCAAACTTTCCGAGGGAGATTTGTTAAAAGGCTTCAAAGAACAAGTTAATATTTTGACGGCGAATATTTTATTAAATCCTAACGTGTCTATGTTGCCGGACGTAAGGGCGGTATTAAAGCCGAAGGGTTACGCGATTTTTTCCGGAATGACGAGCGTAGAAAGCAGTATGTTCCTTTCTGTTTTAAACTCTTCAAATTTAAAAGTAGACAAAGAATTAAAAATCGGCGATTGGTGGGGCTGCCGGGCCGTTAAATCATGGGGCTAGAGAAGAATAAAATTTTTATTCATGTCTTCGGCTGTCGTTCAAGCCTCTGTGAAGGGGAATACATTGCCGGGGCTTTGAAATCTTTTGGCGCTGAAATCACGGAGGACTTGAAAGAAAATTTTAATGCCGCCGTAATAGTCACATGTTCAGTTACTCAAGAGGCTGACAGGAAATGCCGCCAGCTTGTACGGCGTGTAAAAAAAATTCTTGGCTCGTCCGGAGTCTTGGCGGTCTGCGGCTGCTGGAGTCAAGGACTCGACTCAAAGACAGCGCGTGAGCTTGGAATAAATATCTTAGCCGGAAGCAAAAGGAAAAATATTTTGCCCGAAGTATTAGTGAAGTCGCTGAACTCAAAAAATCTTTTTATAGATTTAAGGACTCAAAATATTTTTTCGCCTTCGCTTGAATGGGAGGAGCTTGAAATTAATTTGCCCTTGCTGCATTCCAGGGCGTTCGTAAAAATTCAAGACGGCTGCGATCATTTTTGTTCGTATTGCATAATTCCATTCTTGCGAGGCCGGCCGGTGAGTCGTCCAAAAGAAAAAATAATTTCAGAAATTAAGCGACTGATAGACAACGGCACTAAAGAAATAATTTTCACGGGGATTCACTTGGGGCTTTACGGTCGTGACATTGACAGCTCACTCGCTGAATTAATAAAAGAAGTTTCAAAAATTTCAGAGCTTAAACGCTTGCGGCTTGGATCTCTTGAACCGTTCGCGCTTGATGAAAATTTGCTTGAAGCTTTGAAGGATTGCCCGGCGTTCTGTGAACATTTACATTTGCCGTTACAGAGCGGCGACAATGAAATTCTTTCTTCAATGCGGCGCGGCTATACGGCAAAGGATTTTATAGCCGTGTGCTATAATGCCCGCAAAAAAATCTCCGACAGGCTTCACATTTCAAGCGATATTCTCGTTGGCTTTCCGGGCGAGTCTGAACAAGCCTTTCAAAATACTTTGAACGTTATGAAGGAGGCGGGGCTTGGCCGCGTTCACGTCTTCCCGTATTCAGAAAGACAAGGAACGCTAGCGGCGAATATGCCCGGAAAAATTTCTCACGAGATAAAAATCTTGCGGACTTCTCAAGCTATTTCCATTGGACGTGAACTCTATGAGAACTACGCGAAAAATTTTTTGGGACAGGAAGTTGAAATCTTAATCGAAAAGAATTCTAAAGGACACACGCGGCATTTTATTGAAGCTGAGTGTCCGGGGAATGATAACGAAATTGTAAAGGCGAAGGCTTTGCGTTATGTTGACGGAAAATTTGAATGCGAGCGCAGGAATTGATCCGGGGAGTCATTCTTCAAAGATTGCTTGTTCAGACTCGAACGGCGAAAAAATTATAGATACTTTAAAGAATTTTAATCTGATTGAATTACGTGAGGCCGCTGAAATTTTTTTTGACGAGCCTGTCTTTTCGTGTGTCGTTGCGTTGCCTTCTGGCTATACTAACAGACAGCGCGACGATATTATTTTTCTTGGCAGGAAGGCCGGCTTTAAAAATCTCAACGTCATAAGCTCAAACGAAGCTATTAATCTTGTACTTGAAACTTCAAGCTCTTCGCTTGTTTATGATTTTGGAGCGTCAAGGAGTGAGATAAAAATTTTTGAGGCCGGAAAAATTTTAGCTGATGAAATTATCAGCGATGTTAGCGGCAATGAGTTCGATAAAATTTTTGCCGCTTGGCTTTCAGAAAGATTTAATTTAAATTTAATCGCGCCGCAGGTCTTATTGGAACACGCTGAAAAAATAAAAATTACTTTAAGCTCCGAGCCTTCTGTAAGCTGGAGGGGCGTTGAGATTTTCCGTGAAGATTTTGAGCGGCTTATATTTTTTATGATTAAGCGGGCGCTTCATACTGTCGAACGCATGGCGAAAATTTTCAGGCCCCAAAATTTTATAATCACCGGCGGCTGTGCCGGGATCCCGACCGTTAAAAAAATTTTTTGTGAGAAATTTAATTTTGAATTTATCGAAGGACTTATAGCGAAGGGAGCGGCCCTTGAGGCCCGAAGACTCTCAAAAGATAACAAGCCTCATGAACGCCAAGAGGCCGCCGCAAAAATCAGAGAGCTTCGAGCCAAGATTATTGCTCTTGAAGATTTTTTGACCCGCCCTCAAAAGGACAGGCTGTATTTTCTTTTCAGACAGGCCGAAGGGATCAACGATCCTAATATAATAATCTTAATGGAAAATCTTGTACGAGAAATGCAAGAGGCAAGGGACGAACTTTAAGATTTAAATTTTATTCGCGTCCTCAAGTTCAAAGCCTGATCACACATTCCAATTATTACAAGCCAAGCCCAGAAGAACGGGATCGCCAAGATTAAGCATATAAAAATTCTTGCCCCGCGCTTTAATTTAAATCCGTCCATAATCCAGAATGTAAGAGCTAGCCCCTCAATGAAGAAGAAAATATTTATGACAAGCTGCAAGTTTAAAATAAACATTGAGCCGGCAAACCATGACTCCGATTTAATAAGATACCCCGCTACAAATGAAAGTATAGATATAAATAAAAGCGACGGAGGAAATCTCCAGAACTTAAACTCCGGCAATGCGGGCGGAAAATTTTTCGCGTCCTTTGAAAATTTCTTAACTAACCGGCCGCATAAAACATAATTAAAAAAGCTTTCAAAGCTCGCATAAATGAAGAGCATCATTGGCAAGAGATACGGATAGATCGCCGCGATTCTTATTATTGCCTTATGGATCTCGGGGTTGTCGCCGTAAATTTTTATCAAGGACATAGCGATCTCAACGTTGCTGGGAAATAAAATATTTCTCCCCGTGAAAGCATAAAAGCCAACGAGAAGAATCAGCTTGAAAATTATATCAGTTCCAGTAGAGATTAATAGACTGTCAGCCCCTGTTAATTTTTTTGCTTCTTTGAATTCAATGCGTGAACAAGAAAAAATTATCGCCGACAAGGGAGCGCAGCCAAGCAAAAAATATATCGCCATTGAAGGCGACAGAGATATAAATAAAAGAACTTCGATTGTAATTTCAGCTATGCTCATTACGCGGCGGCCTTCCAGACAGCCGAGGACAGCAAGCGGCAAAGGACAGAGAATTATTCCGAGAAAGCCAAGACCGGGCAAAAAAAACCCTGCGAGAATCAGGGCAAGTGTAATGATCACGCAGGGAATTATTTTTTTCATGACTTAGAAAAAATTTTTAGTCAAGCGAGTACGGCAACAGAGCCATATATCTTGCGCGCTTGATAGCTTCGGTTAAGAGGCGCTGATGTTTTGCGCAGTTGCCGGTGACGCGGCGGGGAATAATTTTCCCTCTCTCACTGATGTATTTGCGGAGCTTCTCAACGTCTTTATAGTCGACTTTCTCTTGTTTTTCTACGCAATAATAACAGAACTTCGGCCTTCTTCGTGAAGGTGTTCTGTTGCGGAGGCCGCCTGTTCCGTTACGCATGGAGCCGTTGCCTCTGTTTTCACGTGTATTATTTTCACGCTCATTCATGCTGAATAAATTCCTCCTTCTTAAATAAATTTTAAAGCTTAAATTTAAAACGGTATATCGCTATTGTCCTGCGGTAAATTTTCGTTTGGAAATTCCGGCGGGAATCCTCCGAAGTTGCTTTCCGCTATGCTCTTTCCGAAATCGTCATCGCCGGGCATAAAATCTTGCGGAGCTGACTGGGGCGCTTGCTGCCGTGAATAACTTCCGCCGCCTTGGCCCTGGCCGCCGCTGCTTAAAAACTGTATGTTATCGGCGACAATTTCGGTCATGTATCTTTTCCCGGAGCCGTCCTTAGCTTCGTAAGAGCTTGTAGAGATTCGGCCTTCGACTAAAACGCCGCTGCCCTTCTTGAGATACTTGCCGCAGTTTTCAGCGGTTACTCCCCAAGTTACGATGTTGATATATTCAACGCTGTCTTGAAATTCTCCGTTAGCGTTCTTCCATCTTGAATTCACAGCGACGCTGAAACGGGCATAAGCTTTTTTATTGACAGTGTAACGGACTTCGGGATCGCGTGTGATATTTCCGGCGATAATTGCGCGGTTGTAACCTCTCATCGTAAAACCTCCTAATTAATCATCAAGAGCTATGACGAGCTGACGATAAACATTTTGACGAAGGCCAAGCACACGTCTAAGCTCAAACGTCTGAGCGGGTTCAAGCTCAAAAGTAAACAAGACATAATAACCTTCAGTCTTCTTGCGAATTGGATAAGCCAGGGTACGTTTGCCCCATGTATCAGTTTTTGAAACGGTGCCGCCAAGATTTTTTAAAAGCTCTTCGATTTTTGCGATTTCTTCGCTTTGATTGTCAAGGCTGGCGTCAAGAATGACAAGCATTTCATATTTACGCACTTCACTACACCTCCTCCCTTTGGACTTTTGGCCTCTTGTTTGTGCGTGTCTTCAAGAGGCAGGGCTTGAAGATTATAACACGAGTTCTTTAAAAATTTTCAAGAATGCCTTGAGCATTTTTAAATCTCTCAATTTGTTCTTGAGAGAGTCCATTTTCGCGCATAAAAGAAATTGCTCTTAATGTAGATTCGACTCGTCCTTGCGCTATACCCTCGACACGTCCTTGGGCTATACCCTCGACACGTCCTTGGGCTATACCTTCGACACGTCCTTGGGCTATACCCTCGGCTCGTCCTCGATCAAGAGCTTCTTCATATATATCATTGAGTTCAAATTTCGACAGCATGTATTCTTGCCTCCATTTATAATTTTGTTTTGACTCAAAAAGTCGTTGTTCGATTCGTTCAACAAAAGAATTCGATGACGTTTCTCCCCGAAGAAGCCTCAAAAAGGCCCTTAGATTTTCGGAAATATCGCCATACTCTCCTAATGTGTTTAAAAAAATTGTGCTTGCTCCGTCATCGAGTTGTAATTTATGCTCCTCAATACAGACATTTTTAAACGTGTACTTGTACCGCCCAAGCTTGAATAAATCAAAATTACAAATAAAAATTACTATAACGTCCGGCATATCATCGTACTTCTTAACCTTTGAAGTATTCATAGCATCAAGATCAATAATAGAATGATAAGCTCGAGTCCGCCGCCTTATATTGTCCCTGTTCGCTATCTGCATTTCAACATCTATTATTCGATCTTTATCATCACGAACATAAATATCAAAACGAACTCCACGCGTATCAAAAGTTTCTTTCGTAGACTTTTGCAGCTCAGGGAAAGAAATATTAATAATATTTAACTCAGGTAAAATCGACTGCACAAGCTCCAGACAAAGCGATAAGTCTTGAAAAACTTTTCCAAAAATAAAATCATTCGCTATCGTTAAATTTTCCCAGCGTTCCTCAAATTTAAGATCAAGCTCACTGAATTGCTCGAAGTTCAAAAAAGCCTCCTCCTTTAAAAAAAATTATACAGCAATCTATTCTTCCTAAAAATTTTTTGCCCCTCATGTATAATAATTCCCGAATTGCCGGTAAGAACAAAAATCTAAAAAAACAGGAGGGTCAAAACTTGATACTATCCAGTGAGAAATTATCGGAACTTAAGCAAGCCGCCAAGCAAGCAAGAATCAACGCTATCACAATGGTACAGGCGGCGAACAGCGGACACCCGGGCGGTGCATTTTCAAGCATCGAAATTCTTCTAAGCGTCTACTCATACGCAGACGTTACTCCTCAAAATTGCAGCTCTTTCAACCGCGATTATATTATTGTCTCACATGGCCATGTCTCTTCGGGAGTTTATGCTGCTCTTGGAGAGCTTGGCTTTATTGATTCAAAAGAGGCAGTCATTAACTTCAGAAAGCTACACAGCGCTTTTCAGGGTCATATTGTCCGTGAAGTCCCAGGCATAGACTGGAGCACCGGCAATCTCGGACAGGGACTCTCCGCGGGCGTTGGGTACGCTCTTGCTCAAAGGGCGCTAGGTCATAACGGCCATGTCTTTGTCTTAATGGGCGACGGCGCACAGACTAAAGGACAGATCGCTGAATCCAGGCGGGTCGCTGTAAAAGAAGGCTTGAAAGATATTACGGCGCTCGTTGACATGAATAATATTCAGATCTGCGGCGACACTCATAAGATTATGCCCTGCAACGTCAAAGAACTTTGGGAGGCCGACGGCTGGAACGTCCTTGAATGCGACGGGCATTCCTTTGAAGAAATTTTTAACTGTCTTGAGCTTGCAAAAAATAACAACGCTCCTACAGTTATTTTATGTCATACCCTGATGGGCAAGGACGGCTGCGAAATGGAAGGCACCGAAGAATTTCACGGCAAGGCTACAGGCCTCGAAATATGCCGCGAAATAGTTGAGAAGCTCGACGAAAAACAAAAAGACTTCCCCGAAAAAATCTTAGAGCTTAGAAAAAATTCAAGCCCTAAATATTTTGGCCGCGAAGTCAAACCCTTAACGCCCGTCTTAGATATGGGGGAGAAAATTATTTACGCTCCAGACGTTAAGACAGACAACAGGGGAGCGTTCGGCAAAGCCCTTGCTCAAATCGGAAGCCTGAATTACAAAAAGCCCGGCAAGACTCCTATATTAGTATTCGATTGCGATCTCTGCCCTTCAGTTCAAACTAAAAAATTCAGCGAACTATGCCCGGAAAATTTTGTTCAATGCGGAATTCAGGAACACGCTACAGCGACAATCTCAGGCGCTGCTGCTGCTGGCGGTGTCGTTTCAATATGGGCTGACTTCGCTGTCTTCGGAATTGACGAAGTTTATAATCAACACAGGCTCAACGATATTAACAACGCCGGCAATAAATTAATCTTGACTCACGCCGGGCTTGACGTTGGCGAAGACGGTTCGACTCATCAGTGCATTGATTATATCGGCCTTATGAATAACATGTACGGCTGGAAAATTATCGTTCCAGCTGATCCCAATCAGACCGACAGAGCGACTCGCTGGCTGTTAAAAACTCCCGGCTGTATCTGTATGGCTATGGGCCGGAGCAAAATTCCAGTCATTCCGGAATTTGCCCGGGAAGATTTTGATTTTGAATACGGCAAGGCTATAAAACTTCGTGACGGCGACAAGGCTTCTGTCTTCGCTCTTGGCTACATGACAGCGACAGCGCTCAAAGCCTCCGATGAATTAAAAGCCCAAGGAATTAATATTAACGTCTACAGCGTTTCGAGTCCTCTTGCTCCGGATCTCGAAGCAATCAAAGAGGCCCTCGCGGCTTCCAGAAATATTATTACTATCGAAGACCATAATATTAAAACAGGAATGGGATCAATCATGGGACTCGCTATGCTCCATGAAGGACTTAACGCTAACTTTAAAAATATCGGCATAGATAATTACGGCCCTTCGGGTTCTGCTGATGACGTTAAAAAATTTATGGGCTTGAGCGTCGAAAATATTATTAAGATCGTTAAGGATCTCTAATGCTTAACGAAAAAAATTTATTGCTTCACATTTGCTGCGCTCCTGATGCTTCTGTCCCGGTGCCGGATCTCTTGGCCGAAGGCTGGAAGGTCAGGGGCTTTTTCTATGGCTCTAACATTCACCCGCTTGACGAGTATAAAAAAAGACTCGACGCTCTGAAAATTTTAATGCGTCACACGGGCATTGAATGCGAAGTACTTCCTTATGATCAGGACGAATGGCTCGAAAAAATTTCAGGCCTTGAAAACGAACCAGAAGGAGGGCGGCGCTGTACAAAATGTTTTGAGCTTCAGCTTGAGGCCGGAGCTTGCGCCGCAAAAAAATTGGGCTGCGAAAATTTCTGTACTACCTTAACAATAAGTCCTCACAAGAACGTTAATTTAATTAATGCTCTCGGTGAGGACTTGTCACGAAAAAATAATCTGGTCTGGCAAAATAGAATCTGGCGGAAAAATAACGGCTTCCTCCGTTCAGTCAAAGCTTCAAAAGAACTCGGACTCTACCGCCAAAATTATTGCGGGTGTGTCTTTAGTATGCACTAGAAATTCACAAGAATTAAATTTTCATTGGCCTGTATTTTTCGGGCCGGAGGATTCCCGAGCGTTTCGATTAATGCTTGGGAATTTTTTTTGCGCAAAGTTATCGCGACACGGCGGCCGCTTGTCCATAAATTTTTTAATTGCTCGTTGCTTATAAACCATCGCGGATCTTTTTCCTGTGCCGCGCCGAACTCAAGCTCGTTAAGAATATCCGCCGTAACTGTCCGGCGGTTTAAATAAAAGCTCATGCTCTGCATTAAATTCTGATAGACTACTACGTCCTCCGCGTCCAGCTCTTCAATAATTTCCGCCGCGGCTTTTGTTGAAAGGTGATCGCCTTCAATCTTGAATGCTCCGCTCGCCGCAAGCAAAGCCAAGAAAGCTATCAGGCATAAACCCGTAAGTCCCTTCTTGCTCTTGGCCGCAAACGTCGCCGCGTAAAACATTAATAACATCATTGCAAGCATAGCCGCCGGAATAGCCATGACGTTATAATCCGGATCGTTCTTTAAGACAGGGAGCAATAACCCAACTAACGCAACAGGCAAAATTAAAAAGCCGCTGAAAATTACAAAGCGCTTAAAAATTTTAGAGTCCAGAGTCGTAAACGCTCCAGCCATTAAAATTGCTAGGGGAGGCATACATGGAATTATATACGTGATTAATTTTGAATTTGAAATAGAGAAGAATATGAACGGCAATAAAAAATATGTTCCTAAAAAAATTCCGTCGCTCTTGGAAATTAAACTGCACTTGCCGCAAGCCGCCCGCGCCGCCTCAAATAACATTCCCGACCACGGAAGAAAGCCCGCCAAAATTATAGGCACAAAAAAATAAACCGGCTCGTAACGCTCATGAATTTTAGTAGTGTAGCGCAGGAAATGCTCACGGATAAAAAAGAAATCAAAGAAATCTGAATTTGCCCGGCACACCGCTATAAAATAAGGCGACACTACCAAGAAAAAAATTATTATCGCAAGAGGCGAAAATAACCCGGGAATTTTTTTATATTGACGGGTGAAAATTAAATTCAATAACGCTACTCCGCCCGGCAAGACAACCCCGATTAATCCCTTCGTCAAGACGGCCAAGGCCATTGAAACATAAAAAAAGATTATCGAACTTCTCTTATTATCTTCAAGCCATGCACGATAAAAATATAACGCCGCCGTGAAAAAAAACGTTAGCGTCATATCTGTTAAATTTATTCTCGAAAGAGCAAACCATAAAACCGAAGAGCCTAGAATCAAACTCGCAAGACTCGCCGCAAATTTATCGCGCGTAATTTTTAACGCAAGCAAGAACGTTAAGACGCAGCCTCCCAAGCCCAAGACAACAGGGAAAAATCTGCTGGCAAATTCATTTTGTCCGAACATCAGAAAAGCCCCTGCAGTCAACCAATAATGCAGCACGGGCTTTTCAAAATATTTTACGTAATTCAATCGCGGCGTTATAAAATCGCCGGCCTCTATCATTTCTCTTGGAATTTCTGAATAACGCCCCTCGTCAGGATCCATTAAAGAATAATTTCCAAGTCCATAGAAATAAATAAAAACACCAAGCAACGCCGCAATAATAAGCAGCGTCGCTACTGAAAATTTTTTCTTGATCTTATTCATGATAAGCTTCGAGCGTCATTCTCACAGCGTCACGCAAACTAACTTGAGGAGCCCATCCTAATTGTTTTATCTTTTCAATAGAAGGAATCCTGTTCTTAGTGTCGTCATAGCCGCCGGAATAATATTTTTCAGGCGAAATGATATTTAATTTCGCAGCCGCGGCCTTGTCTGCAAAGCGCGGAAATTTTTTCATTTCGTCTATAACAATTTCTGCAAGCTCCCTTATCGAATAATTATTATTCGGGTTGCCAATGTTAAAAATCTGACTGTCGGCTTTGCCCTTCTCGTTCTTCAAGATTATCATGAGCGCGTCCGTTCCGTCTTCAATCCATGTAAAACTTCTGCGCTGTGTTCCGCCTCCTACGAGATTGACTCCGCCCCTGTTCAAAATGTCATAAATGAATTGCGTTATCGAACGCGCCCGGTGTTGTCTTGCGTCCTCCATGGTATCAAGCCCGTGTCCAATCCAGTTGAACGGCCTGAATAAAGTATACTGGAGTCCCTTCTCAAAACCGTAAGCGCTGATTACGCGATCCATCATCTGTTTTGAGCAGCTGTAGATCCATCGCATTCGGCATATTGGGCCGGTAACTAACGGACTCTCGTCTTCCATTAAAATATTCTCGTTCGCAAGGCCGTATACTTCTGAAGTCGAAGGAAAAATTACGCGCTTTTTATACTTGGCACACATTCGGACGACTTTTAAATTCTGCTCGAAGTCAAGCTCAAAAGTCCATAAAGGGTGCGTGAGATAGTACGAAGGCATAGCTACGCCGGCAAACGGCAAGACTACATCACACTCTGCAACCTGATCACGAATGTAATCAGTTTCTTTGAAAATATCGCCCTGAAAGCAAGTGAAGCGCTTGTTGCCTTTGAACTTTTCGAGTCTGCTTACGTTAATGTCAAAAGCGCTGACTTCATAATCTGAAGTTCTTAAAATCTTTTCGATTAAATGGCTCCCTATGAAGCCGCCTGCTCCTAGTAAAAAAATCTTCAATGTCTTAAATTTTCCTATCTTTAAATATTAGATTAAATACTCTTAAAAAAATTTTTTATACAGTCCGCGACTCTCTTAACGTCCCCGTCTTCCATTGAAGGATAAATCGGCAACGAGATCGCCCCGCTGTAATAACGTTCGGCCTCCGGAAAATCGCCCGCCTTATAACCAAAATTATTTCTGTAGTAAGGCTGCAAAGGCACCGGCCTGTAATGAACCTGAAGCCTTATATCATTATCACGCAAGAAATTAAATAATTGGCCGTGAAGTTCGGGATCTTTAACCCTCAAGACAAATAAATGCCAAGCGTGTCCTTCAGTATCAGGCGGAAGGATAACCCCGTCAACGCCGCTCAAGTATTCAAAATAAAGCCGGGCAAGTTCGCGGCGGCGCTGGACAAATTCATCAAGCCTTTTCATTTGACTGAGGCCAAGAGCGCAACTTAATTCCGATAATCTGTAATTATAGCCTAAATTCTGCATTTCGCTGTGCCATAATCCGTCGGGCTCGTCTTGAAATTCTTTTGAGTTGCGAGTCGTTCCGTGATTTCTGAAGAGCTTTAAACTTTTTGCGAACTCGTCACTGTTCGTCAAGACTGCTCCGCCTTCTGCTGTCGTTATGTGCTTTACAGGGTGAAAGCTTAGTGTCGTCATATCAGCGTCAAAACCGATTTTATTTTTGCCTCTGTCGCCTCCCCATGCGTGACTGGCATCTTCGATTAAGACAGCGTTATATTTTTTCGCAAGCTCTTTGAACGGCTCAATCTCAAACGGATAGCCGGCGAAACTCACCGGGACTATAGCGTCAACTTTACCGCCGTTATTTTTTATAACCTGTTCTGCTTTTTCGGGGTCAAGGCAAAAATTTTCGGCGATGTCCGCAAACATTACTCCGGCTCCTGTATACAAAGCTGAATTCGCTGTCGCTACAAAAGTTAAAGCAGTAGTAAGAGATTTTTTTCCGGGGCCAAGCCCTGCGGCGTGCATTGCTCCATGAAGCGCAGCAGTACCGCTTGAAAAAGTCACGGCATGTTTGACTCCTGCGTAATCCGCAAGAGATCTTTCAAATTTCTCGACCGTCGGCCCCATTGTAAGCCAATCGCCGCGCAAAACTTTTACGACCTCGGAAATATCTTCCTCATTAATACACTGTCGACCGTATGATAGAACTTTCATTTAATTTTTTTCTCCTTTCATTTCTGTATCGCTAATTTTCCGGCACGCCCGGGCAAGTAACCCATTTCGATTTTACTATATTTAGAAATTTTTTCCCGTTCGGCGATCTCTTTGAGCGTTAAAAATTCCACGCCCGAGTCCCTGCAGCGGGTCAAAAATTTATCGAACGTCCACGATAAATTCCCGCCTTCCATTTCAGTATGAATAGTATGAACGTTAAGTCCGGGCTTTAACAATTTAAAATAATATTCGCTAACGTCTTCAGCTTTGACCGGGCCAAGGACTTCGTCAAGAGTCGGAAGGGTCGAAGGAATTTGAGGCGTTTTAAATTTTTCTCCGTCCATTTCCGGCAAGAAAGGCGCAAAGCCACGAACGTCACTGCAATATTCAAGCCCTAAAGAATCCTGAACGGCTAAACTTTTTGTATTAACCTGCCAGCCCGGCGCAGCACAAGACAACGCCCGAACGCCCGAAAATTTTTCAAAGAGATAAAAAGCTTTTTCAAGTTCACCGCGAATCTTTTCAGACGTTAGAGAATTTAAATTATCCTGCCAGTAAACATGATCCCATGAATGAACGCCGCAGTCGTGCCCTTCGTCAATGCTACGGCGAATCAAATCCGGCTTAGCCTGCGTTATCAAAGGCGCAGGCAAAAGTGTCCCGTATAAAAGAGTCTTTAAGCCGTAAGTGCTAGGGGCTTTAGTCCTCAACATCTTAGTTATAAATCCCCTGCGGAAGATTCTTCGCAAAGCCTTTCCGGAATTATCCGGACCCATTGAAAAAAATATTGAAGCTTTAACTTCATGAGCTTTTAAAATTTCCAAGAGCCTCGGCAATCCTTCAAGATAGCCTTTCAACGTATCAATATCAATTTTTATAGCAAGCTGCATTTTTATTATTCATTCTCCTTTTTTAAAGAACAACCCCTTTGCCTCTAGCCTCCCCTTTTTCTTTTAACTGCAACCCCTCCGCTTCACTTCGTTCTTGCGCCCCCTGTTAAGGGGGAGAGGGCCGCTTGCGGCGAGGGGGTTATTATTAAAAAATTTTTTTTAAGACTTACCCCCTCCGCTTCACTTCGTAGCCTTCGGCGAGCTACGCACCATCACCTCCCCTTTTAGGGGATGCAAGAGCGTAAAGGGAATAAAGGCCAAAGTGGGTTATTCTTTAATGTCAACGATTTCCCATTCAAGAATTTCTATAAGCCCGTCGCCTGTTCTTACTAAAATTCCCGGCACATTGTCGCCTTGAACGTTTAAGCTTGTCTTCCAGATCATAATTTTTTTCCCGTCATGGAAGGTAAAAGCTCCCGGGAAAGGTTTTGCTACAGCCCGGACTAGATTATGAATTTCCTGCGCGCTCTTAGTCCAGTCGATTAATCCGTCTTCCGGCCTCCGTCTTCCGAACTTTGTAGCTTTGCTTTCGTCTTGGGGGACTCCTTGGGCGTTGCCGGTCAAAATTTTTTCTAGGCTTCGATCAATGACTCTTGCGGCCGCTGGAATTATTTTTAAAAAAACATCGTGAGCAGTTTCGTCCGGGCCGATTGATACGGCTTCCTGATCGACAATATTTCCCTGATCGGCGCGCGCTGTCATGTGGTGAAGAGTGACGCCGGCTTCCTTCTCACCGTTCAAGACCGCCCAATTTACGCAAGCCCGCCCGCGGTATCTAGGCAATAAAGATCCGTGCATGTTGAAAGCTCCGAGCGGGGCAACGCTTAAAATTTTCATGTCTATCATTGCCCGGTAATAGAACGAAAAAATTACATCGGGGTTTACGGCTTTGACAGTTTCGAGATCGGGTTGAGAAGTTTTCACGGGGATATTATTTTTCTTTGCAAGCTGATAAACTGATTCAAACCATTGAGTTTCTCCGGGGTCGTCCTCGTGAGTATAAACGAGCGCGACATTGACTCCGCGCTTTATCAAAACTGAAAGACACTCATAGCCTACTGAACTGTACGCAAATACTACAGCTTTTTTCATTTTTTCCTTTCTCCTTCTTTAATCTGAATAAAATTTTCTTATTACGAAGCGTGGACGTTTTCGGACTTCCTGATAAATTCTCCCGACATATTCGCCCAAAATTCCGAGGCAAGTTATTATCAAGCCGCCAAGCAAAACATTAACGCCCCAAAAAATTCCAGCAAAAAAAATCAAAACTCCCAACGGAGTCATGACCTGCAACGGGAAAATCGAAAAAGCCGTCATTAAATCGAACTGAAGCCTGATTAATTTAAAGAGGCTGTATTTTGACTCGCCAGCTTCGCGGGCGGAATGAGCGACTTCGATTTCTACGGGATTGACAGCAAATTTTTGAGCAAGTGCCGGAATAAACGTTGAAATCTCTTGTGCCTCGTTAATAATATTAATAATCTCACGGTTATAGCCGCGCAGCATACAGCCGTAATCATGAATAGCGAAGCCTGTAATCCTGCTCATAATTTTATTAACAAGTTTAGAGGCGTAACGCCGGAAAAAAGTATCTTGTCTTTTCTGTCTGATAGTGCCTACAACGTCATGCCCTTTTTCTAAGAAAGAAATTATATTAGGAATTTCCTCGGGAGGATTTTGTAAATCTGCGTCCATTGTGATTATGAAATCGCCCTTAGCTTTTTTGAAGCCTGACATAATCGCCATATGTTGACCGAAATTTCCGTTGAGATCTACAACGCGGATTATATTTTTATGCTGCTGGAATTTTTCAAGAAGAATTTTAAGCGAAGAGTCTTTGCTTCCGTCGTTGATAAAAATTATTTCGAACGGTCTTTTTAAATTTTCCATGACTGGAAGCAAGCGATCAAAAAGTTTCGGTAGGGATTCTTCTTCATTATAAACAGGAATAACGACTGAAATAAGATTGCTCAATTTTTAAGGCTCCCTTGAATTTTTAAGATTAATATTTTTTGAGTAATTATAGCAAGCACAGTTTATTTTCTATAAACCCCCTCCGGCCCTTCAGGCCACCTTTTTAACAAATTACCCCCTCCGCCTTCACTTCGTTCAGGCACCTCCCCAAGGGGAGGCTTTAGGTAGCAGGAATCTTAGCCTCCCTCGGGCCGCGCAAAAATTGAAAGACACTGAAGGATTTAAATTTTTTTGTAGCTGATAAAGTAGCTGATAAAATTATCTCTTGGGCTTGGGAAAAATTTTTTTGAAATTGGAGGAGGCAAATTTTTTATGAGTTCTATTATAAAACGAAATATTAACGGCGCAACTTATCTCTACCTGTCCACAAGTTACAGGGACTCCGAAGGCAGACCCCGAAGCAAGCATGAATATATCGGCAAGCTTGAAAACGGCTTAGTAATTTCTAAAAAGCGCAAGCTCCCCGCCGCAATAAAAAAAGTCACGACCATTAAGACAAAATTTCTTTTAGAAGAAACCAAGCCCGGAAAAAAAATCTCTTGACAGATTAGAACTTGCCCTGTAAAATTCTCAAAGTTGAATGACATTGATGCCGGTGTAGCTCAGTTGGTAGAGCAGCTGACTTGTAATCAGCAGGTCGGAGGTTCAAGTCCCCTCGCCGGCTCCAGTGTAAGAGAAGAGTTTAAACGGTGGAATGGCCGAGTGGTCAATGGCAACAGACTGTAAATCTGTCGACGGGAGTCTACCATGGTTCAAATCCATGTTCCACCACCAATTAAAGCCGATTTAGCTCAGCCGGCAGAGCACATCCATGGTAAGGATGGGGTCTTCGGTTCAAATCCGAAAATCGGCTCCAGATAATCAGCACACTGTAGAGCTTCTACGGAAAAAAATATAAGAGGAAAATGATAAAAAAGATTCGCTGTCAAAGGTGAATCTTTTTTATTATTTATTGCTGTCGTAACATGTTGACCTCCTTCCCAAGGTAAAGGCTTTCAGGACGAAAAATTGTATAATAGCTTCGTGTATTTTTGGGGCAGCTCAAGCCGCCCTCCAGAGAAACAACGTCGTTAATAAAAAAATTTTTCAGGAGGCATGTTTTCAAAATGAAGAACGTAAGCTTTGATTACTCACACGCTTCGAGTTTTGTAGCTGAACATGAAGTCGCGAGCATGAAGTTCACGGCTATCAACGCCGCCGCGAAACTCAAGGCCCGCAACGGTGAAGGCAATGACTTTTTAGGCTGGATTGATTTGCCTGTCGCCTATGACAAGGAAGAATTTGCGCGCATCAAGGCCGCTGCAAAACGAATTCAGGAAGACTCAGATGTCTTGCTCGTGATTGGTATCGGCGGCTCCTATCTCGGAGCAAGAGCGGCTATCGAATTCCTGCGCCACGAATTTTACAACGAGATGACCAAAGAAGACCGCAAGACCCCACAGATTTATTACGTCGGAAACAGCATGAGCGGAACTTATATCAAAGACGTAATAGACTTGTTAGCCAACAAAGATTTTTCGATTAACGTTATTTCAAAATCCGGAACTACAACCGAGTCGGCGATAGCTTTCAGAATCTTTCAGGATTTATTAATCAAGAAGTACGGCAAAGCAGGCGCAGCCAAGCGAGTCTATTCGACAACAGACAAGGCCCGCGGAGCTTTGAAGACTCTTTCGGACGCGGCCGGCTATGAATGCTTTGTGATTCCTGATGACGTTGGCGGCCGTTTTTCTGTCTTGACCCCTGTAGGACTCTTGCCGATCGCCGTTAGCGGAGCTGACATTGACAAGCTCATGGAAGGCGCGGCGGCTTTCCGTGAGATCGCTTTGAATGCAGACTACGAAGACAACCCTTCGCTCAAGTACGCGGCCTTGAGAAATATTCTTTACCGTAAGGGCAAGAACGTTGAAATCCTTGTGAACTACGAGCCTAGTATGCACTATTTCTCGGAGTGGTGGAAACAGCTTTACGGTGAGAGCGAAGGCAAAGACCAAAAGGGCATAATGCCGGCTTCTGTTGATCTCACGACGGACTTGCATTCAATGGGCCAGTTTATTCAGGACGGAAGCAGGATCATGTACGAGACTGTTCTTCATTTTGAAGAGCCTAAGAGGGATTTCACGCTTGAGGCGCAAGAAAATAATCTTGACGGTCTGAATTACTTGGCCGGCCAAACGATGGACTATGTCAATCAATGTGCAATGCAGGGAACAATGGCGGCACATGTTGCAGGCGGAGTCCCGAACTTCATGGTAAACATTCCGGCGCAGAATGAATTTTATCTTGGCCAGCTTTTCTATTTCTTTGAGTATGCTGTAGGAGTCAGCGGTTACATTAACGGGATCAATCCGTTCGATCAACCCGGCGTTGAATTCTATAAGAGCAACATGTTCAAACTTTTAAAGAAGCCCGGCTACGATAAATAAAAAATTTTTTCCAACGGTCAAGCGTTTTTTGCTTGGCCGTTTTTTGAATTTAAGGAGGTAAAGTATTTATGATTTTAGAGTTTTTCAAGAGCGATGCCTTTCTGATTTTTCTTGCATGGTTGATTTCTACTTTTCTTTTTGCCAAGCTGATAGTTTATATTTCTGTTCACCCTCAAAAGAGAACACTCCCGCTAAAGATTGCGTTTATAGTAATGTTTTTAGGCGGGACGTTTATATATTGTGCCTGTCATTATCTTGAGATTCAGCAATTTCTAAGCGGTAATAATCCTCGTCCTGCTCCTTATCTTGAATGGACAAAGGACAGCGATTACGCGTGGGTGCTTTACGTTCCTTATGTGATTGAGCGAGCAGTTATAGATGTCGGAATGATGTTTTACGGCCGTTCTAACGCTTCTGTTTTTTATAATTTAAATATTTCCAGAAATCCTCTGATTGTATTTTTGTTCTGGCTGATTCACATAATTGCGTTTTACACGGCGGCTAGTGCATTGTTAATCAGGTTTGGCAATGAGCTTTTACGCTGGATAAGAATCGTAAGCTCAAAAATTTCAGATGTTGATTTAATTTTTGGGATAAATTCAGACTCTCTTGTTTTTGGAAGGAATCTTGCTGATGTAAAAGGCAATATTTTAATTTACGTTGATGATAAAGGCGGCGAAGAATTTGAAAGCGCGATACGTGATATAGGAGGGCTTATCTATTCAGACAATGACGCAGTAAAGGCGACTGTTTCATTTTTAAAGAGCATCCGTATCAAACCCCATAAAACGAAGTTCAGGCTCTACGCGCTTTCAAACGATTACGACAGGAATTTACAATATGCTCAAAGAATGCTTGAAAGTTTAAAAGAGCTTGGAATATCGCCCGAACAGACTGAATTAATGCTGCTAGGTTCAGAAGAATGGAAGGGAATGAAATTCCAGTCAAGCGACAGTCAATACGGCTACGGGACTGTTGCATCTTTTGATGAGTTTGAAATGAGCGCCCGCCTTCTTGTTCATCAGTACCCGCCTTGCAAGGCAATAAAATTTGACGATAACGGCCGAGCAACTGAAAATTTCAATGCGCTTTTAATCGGCTTTGGCCAGATTGGTCATGAAGTTCTGCGAAAGATCATAGCCAACGGACAATTTGAAGGAAGTGATTTTCACGCTACTATTTTTGATCCTAATTTTGAGAGTCGTACAGGATTTTTTAATTTTCAATATCCTAACATGTTTGCGAATTATAATATTGACTTTGAGCCGCAAAGCGGAAGAAGCAACAAAATTTTTAAATTTATCCAGAATAACGCCGCAAATTTAAAATATATTGTTGTCTGTTTAAAGAACAGAGATACAGCAAGGGATATAGCCGTTCATATTGTAGATCGTCTTCAGACTATGGGCTATCATTTGAGCGTTTACACATGCGACTCGAAAAGCATAAGGTGTTACTCACAGAATACAAAAGAATGCGAAACCTATTGGCTTTATGATTCAGAGCTGCTTTATTCCGGCAAGTTTGATCAGTATGCTATGGAATTAAATCATCGTTACTGCGGCGGAAAAAATCGCTACGAAGATTGGAAGCAGTGTGCATACTTTGACAGAATGAGCAGCAGGGCAAGCGTTGATTATTTAATCCCGTTGATAAGCCTTGTAAAAAATAATCAGAGTGCCTTGACTCCCGAACAGCGTGAAAATCTTGCCAAGAGTGAGCATTTAAGATGGTGTGCATTTCATTATATTTTTGGTTTTGATGTAATGGATAAGGAAGAATTTACCGAACGTATCAAGGCATATTTGCAAGAAGTTAAAGAGTTCGGAAAATCCAAAATCAAAATCACTAAAGACAAGCAAGCGCTGAAACATGTTTGCCTTGTTGACTGGGACGAACTGGACGAGATTTCCCGGATAGAGAATTCTCTTACCGGCAAGAATAAAAACTATAAAGACTCTGACAGGTCTAATATAGATATGGTTGAAGAGCTTATCAAGATGGAGGGCTAGGCATAAGGCAATGGGACAGGAAAAATTTATTTATTACGCGTTTATCAGCTACAGTCATAAGGATCAGAAAGTCGCCAAGCGGCTTCAGAAAAGACTTGAGAAACGTCATCTCCCTTCTGCTCTGCAAAAATCTAATCCAGATATTCCCAAAAAACTCAAGCCGATTTTCATTGACGAAGAAAATCTCGTCGCTACAGGGCCTCTTGAAAAATCTTTGCGCGACAATCTCGATCAGTCAAAATATTTGATTGTTATCTGTTCTCCTAACAGCGCGCAGTCTGAATACGTGAACAAAGAAGTTCAGTACTTCATTGACAATGGAAGGGCCGGGCAAATTATACCGTTGATTATTGACGGCGTTGCTAACTCCGAAGACCCTGCGCTTGAATGCTTCCCGCCGGCTATTCGTAACCTTCCGGCTGATCTAATACCTCTGGCAATCAACGCAGTAAGGTTCAAAGAAAAAGGCGCGTTCGTTCGACTCGTTGCTACCATGCTTGAACTTGATACGGCCTTGTACAAATACTGGGACGACCGCGAACGCCTGAAGAGAAATATAATTTATTCATGCCTTGCCGCTGTCTTGGCTGTCTTCGCGGGATTCTTTGTCTGGAATAACATTTCTCATTACCATTACTACCGTAGTTATGTTTATAAATTGGGAAAGCCTGTCGGACTCTTCGAAGTAGATTCCGAAGAAAACCGGAAAAAAATGGAGTACACTTACCGCTTCACCACGTTCAAAGGCAAAGTAACAGAAATCAGGCGCATAAACTCCGCCGGAACTTTAGTCGATCCCTCTATAGTAACGCCGCTGATTGAGCTTCCAATGATTAAATTCGTTTCGGACAGAGTTGTCGAATATTACGACCTCAACGGCAACAAAGTCTACAGAAAAGAATACGTTAAGGACATGGAAGCCGCTGATTTTTACTGCGGTGACGGTAACGTTCATTACGCATTGCCGGCCGATACTTTTGACTTCTATAATTCAAGCAATTACACCCCGATGTTCAGCTACAATCAGACAACAGGAAGTATCAGGCGAATAACTTATAAATATGATGAGAACGGTTATGTCATTCAACAAATGTTCCGCTCTGATTCTTATGGCGGAAGGGACAAGCTCGGCACTCCCGCTCAAGACTCAAAAGGCCGATGGGGATTCTCTTATACTCTTGACGAGTTAGGAAGAGTCATAGGAATTAATAATCTGGATAAAAACGGAAAGCCCGTAGCCGTCAATGGAGTTTACGGCGAATTAACAGATTACGGCGATACTCCATACCCGGTCAAAGCTTCTCGTATAGATGAGAAGGGCAAGCTCGTTTTAGACACACGCGGCGTAGCGTTCGATACAGTTTCTTACGATAAATATTTTAACGCTGTGAGCTTGTCGTTCTTCGGCACAAAGGGAGAACGAGTCCTGAGTAAAGAGCATAATATCTCACAAGGTGTTTATACTTATGACCCACAAACAGGATTTTTAACTTCGGTAAGCTATTACGATACAGATCTCAAGCCTTGCAAGCACAAAGACGGTTTTTTTACTACGAAAATCACACGAGACTCTCAAGGTAGAGAAATCGAATGTTCTTTCTACGCCGTAGACGGCACAAAAATTGTGTGTAAAAACGGCTATGCAAGTTATCGTTCTGAATACAATAAAGAAGGATTCCTTGTCGGTATGACCTACTTTGATGTTGAAAATAAACCAACTGTAGATAATGAAAATAATGTCTACGGCTATAAATACAGCTATCAGAATGGGCTGTTGGTACAAAACGATCAGCTTGATTTAAACGGAAATCTCATGCTGAATAAATACGGCTTTGCTTCTATTATACGAACATACGATAAACGCGAAAACAAAGTAGACGGCGTAATATGTCTTGACACAAACGGGAATAAAACCCTTACAGCGTGGGGCTGTGCGGAAATTCGTTATATCTATGAAGACGGCAATATCGCCGAAAGTTTTTTTTATGACGAAGAAGGAAACCCAGTCCCGGATGATTCAGGTGTAGCAAAATATATTCACGTCTGGAAAAACGGAAAGCTAATATCTACAAAATGCTTTGACGAACAAGACAAGCCCACCTTAAATTCAAGCGGCTATTCAAGCGTTGAATATGAATACGATAGCAACGGCTTAACGACGTGGGAACGTTATTACGATACAAATAATCAGCAAGTCATTGTTCCCGTTAGATATTCCGGGATAACTTATAATTATTCAGCAATACAGTATACTTACGACCGAAGCGGCAACAAAACAAGCGAAACTTATTACACCGCTGACGACAAGCACGCAATTCAGCCCAACGCCAATTACTGTTACGCTAGAAAATTTGTCTACAATGACAACGGAACTTTAAAGAGCGTTCAGTTTGTCAAAGAGTCCGACAGTCAATATCAAGATATGTTGAACAAGCAAGTCGAATATCTTTGCTACGAGTACGACAATCACGGAAATCAAACAAAAAGATTTTGGCTTAACGGCCGGGGTGAAAAAGTTGACTCTGAAGGCAACGCTGACGGCTATAATACTATGGAATACGAGTACGATATTTACGGCAACATGATTAAAAGATATTGGCTCGGCTCAAACGACAAAAAGATCGCCGAACGGTATGACTATGACTCCTTCGGAAATTTGACTGCTACGTATGCTATAAGATTCACCGGAACAAAGCAGGAAGTCTTTTCCCAAAGAAAAGACTACGACAGCTTCGGCCGTGAGATAAAAATTTATTATCTTGACGGTGAAAATAATTTATTCATTCCGGCTGAAAAAAAATTTGCAAATGCCAATTACGCTATTCAAAAAATCCAGTATGACATCTTCGGCAATAAAACAGATGAATGGTACTACGACGAGAACGAGAAACTTATCCAAGTGGAACATAGACTCTCTCACAGAGTCATGACTTACGACTCAAAAGGCAACATCTTGACCGAAAGTTTTTACTGGGACGAGAACGAAGACTATCCTGAAGAACTCGCAAGAGTTTATTTCAACGATACCCACAGCATAAGCCCAATACGATTAACCGGAAAAGCTCATAAGATCGTCCGTGATTATGACGCGTTAAGCCACGTCAAAGAAATCCGCCTCTATGACACTGAAGAAAATCTAATGCAAAAAGAAAATCAAGGTTCTACTATTGTAATAAGCTACAACAGTTCCGGACACATTGAAACCGTCGAAGCCTTTGACCACGAAGGCAAGCCCTGTTTTGACGAAAGCATGGGAGCATGTAAATTCGTTCTTGCTTATGATTCGTACGGCAATCGGAGCGACGTTTGGTATTTTGACAAGCATAACGCCCCGACGCGGCGTATATAT
>JAFSSV010000169.1 GCA_017450825.1 Synergistaceae bacterium | reverse complement strand
TTCAGGGGAGGCAAGGTGGTTATAGCCCTTTAAACTGTACTTAGTATGAAAGGCGTGAGTGATAGAATATAAGGGCCTGTTATGGGTAAACAGGACTCTCGTAAGAGAGGGGGTGACGCTCATGAAGTGTTTTCGCGTTATTTTTAGCCTGTATATAAGGATAAGACGATGGCACTTTGCAGTGTTCATCACCCGCTCGTAACAAAGCGGACATGGAGGGGGAGTCAAATCCCACGTATATGTTATAATTATGTAAAGCGAAAATGTTAATTCATGTGCGTCATCTCAAAAGCCTTTCCAGTCTTACCCAACTGGGGAGCTTTTTTTATTCTGGGGGGAGTCAAATCCCCCTTTTGTTATGTTATAATTTCATAGAAATGAAAACGTAAAACGTCAAATTCATATACAACACCGAAAAAGACTTTCCAGTTCTGACTAAACTGGGGAGTTTTTTTTATGGGGAGATGCTTAACTACGGCACCTCCCCTTTATTTTTAAGAACAACCCCTCCGACCTCACTTCGTTCGGCCACCTCCCCTTTCAGGGGAGGCAAGGTGTAAAGGAAATAGAAGATGTCGAAGGACTCTCTTGCGCCCCCTGTTAAGGGGGAGAGTGCCAGCTTGCTGGCGAGGGGGTTGCTTTTCAACGGGGCCAAGCTTGCTGTTCGCAATCGGGTTGCTTTCCAACATAGTAAACCTTATGATCGACTTGGCTCCTCCTTCAGCATATCATTCAGTTTGTAAACATCACCACAGCCCATAGTTATCACAAGATCTCCTGTCCGAACCTCCGCCCGGAGCATCTCTGCGGCATCGGTAAATGTCGGAGTAAGCCTGGCATCGATTCCCCTATCAACCATTGCACTGACCAACATGCCGGAATCTATATCACCGGGATCGACTTCTCTGGCCGCGAAGATATCAGTCACCAATGTAATATCAGCCTCCTGTGTGCAACTGAGATATTCTTCAAACATTGTTTTGACTCTACTAAAGGTATGCGGCTGCATAACCGCCCAGAGCCTTCCGCTGCGACACCGTTTTCTCGCGATTGAGATTACATTTCGCATCTCTGTCGGATTATGTCCGTAATCATGAAATACCTCAGCGCCATTCAAAAAGCCTGTCAGCTCAAACCGTCTGTGTGCGCCGGAAAACTTTCCTACGATACGGCAGGCATCCTTCATTTCTACCCCAATCCGATGCGCAAGCGCAAGCGCCGCCACTGCATTCATTGCATTGAACCGCCCGGGGATACTCATTTCGACCCGGCCGACGGGCTTGCCCTTGTATAAGAAAACGAAGCTGACCTTGCCTTCTTCGTCCTCGGTGATTTCCGTCATCATATAATCGCATGAATTTGCAGTTCCAAAGGTCAAGACCTCACAGCCAGCCCGACATCTCTGTCGATACGCTCTCTCGTCATCACCATTAACCAATGCCCAACCATCGGCTGGCAGCGAGCTGAGAAAATCCCCAAAGGCATTTTCAATCTCATTTAAGTCGCGGTAATAATCCAGATGATCCGTGTCTACATTCAGAAGTGCCGCGGCTGTCGGATGCACATTCATGAAGTTCCGGCGGTATTCGCATGCCTCGGTCAGAAAAATTTCGCTATGTCCCACCCGGGTGCTGCCGCCGATCGCGTTCAAGATCCCGCCGATGTGGATGGTCGGATCTGCGCCGGTCTCCACAAGTATCTGAGCCAGCATCGATGTAACAGTAGTTTTACCGTGTGTGCCGCAGACTGCGATAGAGCAGGCATAATCGGCTGACAGTTGTCCAAGCAACACAGACCGTTCAATAGTCGGGATACCCTTTTCCCTGCAGAAAGTGAATTCCGGCTGATCCTTTGGTATCGCCATTGAATAGACAACCAGATCAGCTCCGATTACATTGTTGGCGCTGTGACCGACAAACGTTCGAACTCCGTGCTTCCTGAGCGTCTGCAGCGTCTCTCCGTCGAGCATATCGGAACCGGAAATGATACATCCCTTTTGCTTCAGGATCATGGCAATACCCGACATGCTCGAACCTCCGATGCCGATCATATGAACCCGTTTGCCTATGTAGTCATGATAATCTACCGGATAATCTAGAAACATGCTTCTGATATACAGCTTATCCAGCTGCGCCTTTCTGTGCCCAAGCCCGTGCATTCGGATCGTATCCAGCATATTGTAATAGCTGCCTGCGATTTTCTCCGCCTGTTTACGAATGATTTCATTAGCCTGAGGCAACGTCAAAAGGCCGAAGCGCACCATGGCAGCTGTTTTGAAATCCAGCTCGGTATAGCCAAGCATACCGTAATAGAACAGGTCTTTGATATTCTCAATAATACAATCAAAATGCCAGTTTCTGTCCGTCATCTGCCAGTCAAATCTGCTGCGCACCTTCTCTTCAATCTGCTTGGGAATATTCTCAAAATAATTGTCGAAATCAAAGAGTTCTATCTCAGAGGCAACCTGAATCTGACGGTGGGCGGTATCATTGTTTTTGTATTTGAATTTATTATCTCGCCGAATTACTTCCAACATATTACCATAATCAAGGGCGGGATAATCTGCAAGCACCGCCTCCAGCCCCTCATCGATATTTTTGCGGGGCGAGCGATCAGCGATGATTTCCTCTTTAAAAGGAGCCAACTCAAGATAAGATGCCGCGCTGAAAAACTTCCTTACCCCTCGCTTCATTCCTTCTTCGTAGAGGGTTGCCGTGATACCATATCTGCAGCCGGCACACAGGAGCACCCTGACTGCCTCCGATTCCGGTCGACACAGGAGCATATCCAGATTCTTGCGAAATCGTCCATAGGCTTCATTGTCGCTATGGATTACTAGCTCGGTTCCTAGGATTTTTGCCGTTTGTTTCATATTTCTGAGCGCGATTTCATCCGTGAGCCCTGGCCGGTAGTATGTCAAAGCAAGGATCCGATTAGGGCCAAACAGATCCGTGAGCACTCCCCACATATATGTACTGTCTTTGCCGCCACTGACGTTGACCCCAAGCCTTTCTCCTTCAGCAAGAGATACTTCTCTGATTAGTGCTTCCGCTCCCCTGAATGTCCTCGGCTGAAAGGATCGGCAGTATTTGCATACCCCGTCCGAGTCAAGATCCAGAAAACGATACCGCGCCGTAAGCCCGCACTTTCTACATTTATAGTATTGAACTTTGCTCATTATTAACCCATGATGACTTTCATAGAAAAGCTGACCGTTATCTATTCCTCAACGTATATATCCGCCCCAAGTCGGGATAATTTCCCTACCATATCATGATAACCCCGCTCAATATAGTTCACATGTTTGATTTTCGTTGTACCCACAGCTGCTAGAGCGGCGATTACCAGAGCAGCTCCTGCTCTGAGATCATACGCCTCCACCTCTGCTCCATACAGTTTGCTGACACCTTCAATCACGGCAACCCTTCCCTCAACTTTAATGTCAGCACCCATACGGCAAAGCTGTTCAGCATAACGGAATCGGTCTTCCCAAATGCTTTCTCTAACAGTACTCCTGCCTTCGGCCAGACACAACACCGCAGCAATCTGCGGCTGCATGTCGGTAGGGAACCCCGGGTATGGCATAGTTGTAATATCGGTACCTTTCAGCCGGTTGCTTTTTCTTACGACGATGAAGTCGCTGCCTTCCTCTATTTCCATGCCCATCGCGCTAAGAACGGAGGAAATGTATTCCATGTGTTGTGGGATCACGCCCTTCAGACTCACATCGCCTCCGGCCGCCGCTGCCGCCGCCATATAAGTTCCTGTCTCTATCTGATCCGGAATCAGTCGGTATTCGCCTCCTTTGAGCGAGGAAACGCCGTTGATTGTTATGGTATTTGTACCCGCGCCGCTAACATCTCCACCCATAGCGTTCAGGAATCCTGCCAGGTCTACGATGTGCGGTTCTCTAGCTGCATTTTCCAGTACGGTCGTGCCTTTGGCCAGAGCGGCTGCCAACATGAGATTCATAGTCGCGCCTACCGTGACCATATCAAAACGAATCCTAGCTCCTTTCAATTTTCCTTTTCCTTCGTTTCCGGACTCCTCGTCCGTCTGGGATCCCGGT
Source organism: Synergistaceae bacterium (assembly GCA_017450825.1). Lineage (GTDB taxonomy): Bacteria > Synergistota > Synergistia > Synergistales > Aminobacteriaceae > JAFUXM01. The sequence continues at coordinate 9,776 of JAFSSV010000169.1, read as the reverse complement.
ATCGACACCTGCAGCATTCCGTCCTCGATTCTGTTGCAGGCCCCCATCTGGGCAAAACCCTTCAGGTGCTGGTCTATCGGTCTGGCACCTAGGCCGCATCCTCCAGGCAGCGACACATGAGCCCGTCCGAATCGTCCCAGCATGGAGCCAATGAAAAAGTGCGATGCCCTCATCTGACTTCCAAGCTCCTGCGGCACCGTTCCAGGCTGAACAGCTCGCCCATCAACTTCTATAGTTTCAGCATCTATATACTTGACTCTAGCTCCAAGACGCTCCATAATCTCGATCGTTAGCTTGACATCGCTGATCCGCGGTACGTTACTGATCTGGCATATACCATTAATGAGCATGGCTCCGGGCAATATAGACGCAGCCGCATTCTTGGCACCGCTGATGAACACCTCTCCACTAAGCGGTTTTCCTCCATGTATAACATATTGCTTCACTTTTTTCACCTTTTGTTTTTTTTATTTTCTTCCATGCGCTTGATTTCTGCGGCTAGGCTCTTCTTGCTGAAAACTGCTTTCTCCTCTTCCGTTGTTTCCTTCGACAATTCTGTGAAACAGTTTACTTTAGCTTCGTGGAGCATAATTATCGTATTGTAATAATCCGGAAACACTTTTCTGGACATTGAATCCGCCTTTCGCCGCATATATCGGAACATACATAATTGGGAAGTCATAATGCTTCCGCAGTGTCTGAGGTAGTCAAAATTAAACATTCGGTCTTCTCCGAAAAACATATCTTCCCTGAACCTTATCCCGTATTTGTTCAGCAGCGATCTTCGGTAAAACTTATTACATGCAGAAAAAACGAGCAGATTTCGTGTTCGGATATACTGATCCGCAAACTCTCCTACAGTCTTATAGCGCCTGTTGCCGACCGTCATAGGCGTGACATATTCGACAAGATCAAGGCTTCCTTCCTTTCTGGAAAATTCCACACGCTCAAAGCTGAATATGTATAGATCCGTCTCATCATCCAGAAGAGGCAGTGCCCTCTCAAAAAAAACATCTTTCAAAACATCATCGCAATCCATGAAGGCAATCCATTCCCCCGATGACGCTTCAATTCCGGTGTTTCTCGCATAAGAAACCCCTCTGTGTTCACAAATAAGAATCTTGGTGTTATCCTTTAAGGCATCTCGGCACAGCGCCAGCTTTTCGGCGGTACCATCATCGGATCCGTCGTCAACCAGAATCAGTTCCACATCCTCCCAAGGCCGGGAGATCACAGACTCTAACGTCTCGTCCAGATAGTCTATGCAGTTATATGTCGGTATAATCAGTGAAAGCATATCCTAATCCCTTTATCTGTTAATATCCTTGCTTGCGCTCCAGCATCTGCACAACCGGCAACGCTTTAAACTATGCCTCAATATACCATAGCGGAGGCTTATTTCTCATGAGTATATATCCCTTCCGGCCGTAATATCTTTCACATGATCAAGCCGCCATTTCTGAAAAGAAATTTTGTCCTCAAAAGTTATTCCGATAAGATCTATGCGCCAGAATTTTTCCCACGAAACTTTTTCAACTAAGGCCCGCGAATATTTCACTAGCGATTTTAATTTACGGGGGCCAACGGACTCCAGAGGAGATTGAATCTTACCGATAGTACGGGCGCGAACTTCAACTATGACTAACTCCCCGGGCCTTATTGTCGTATCAAGCGCAACGATATCAAGTTCACCGTGAGAAATTTTTACGTTGCGGGCAAGAACTTTCCAGCCCATAGTGATTAAATGATCGGCCGCTATTGTTTCAGCGAATCGGCCTTTCATTCTTGGATCAATCATGGTGTTCAGCATTTAACCCGCCGCCTCCTTATCAAGTTTATAGACCCAAGCAAGAACGCGCGCAACAACTTCATAAAGTTCGGCGGGTATCTCTTCGCCAAGCTCCAGCGATATTAAAGCCGACACGAGCGCCGCATCTTCTACAATAGGCACATCAGCTTCAACGGCGCGTTCAATAATTTTTCGCGCTATAAATCCTTCGCCCTTTGCAACAACGGCAGGGGCGTTCATTTTTTGATTGTCATATTTAACGGCTACAGCCTGTTCACGTTTTTTATTGTCCGGCATTTTTATTTACGCTCATAATTAAAAAAATAATTTTTCTTTAGAAAGGCAACCCCCTCCGGCCCTTGCGCCCCCTGTGAAGGAGGAGAGGGCCACGAAGTGGCGAGGGGGGTCTTGAAAGCGACCCCCTCCGGTTCGTTTCACTCACCACCTCCCCAAGGGGAGGCTTTTGTGTAAAAAGAATCTTAGCCTCCCTCGGGGGAGGGGAACCGCTTGCGGTGGTGGGGGTTATTTGCTCTTAAATTTTTCAGACCATAATATCCAGCCCGCGCCCGGCTAATAATAAATCCCTTTCAGTTTCGACAGCCCGTCTTGAAATTCCTATGAAAGTCACCGGAAGCTCAAGCCCCTGCAATTCCCGCCGTAAGTCGCGCCGCCGACGTTCGATTAATTTACAGGTTTCGGGCTTTTCGGCATTGAGAGTCAAGTTACAGCTTTTGCCGTCACTTTCAACCAAGCCTCCGACTTCTCCCAAAACTGATCCGGTTATGCCGAAGCCAACTTGCCAATAACGCTGGCCTTCTTCTTCAGCTGAACGGCCGACATAAATTTTTGCGGTCATGTTCTGTGACGCTTCGTTCAAGACCGGCCAGAAAGGAGCAGCAAGCAAAGCCGGATTAACTTCATTGCGGGGGCTTTTCATTAAGATTGATTGAGCTTGTAAAAATTTTGCTATATCGTCATTGCCTTCTTTCATGCTTTTCAGGGCTTTGACGGGGTCAGCGCCTTTTGAGGCTCGTTCTTTAAGTTCGCGGCGGATTTTTTCCCACATAGCTGTAGCTTCGGCTCCGTTCATTGCGGCGTATTGAGAAAGCAGCGCGGCATTCTCCGAAGTCATTGGAACGTTACGCGCCCATAATTCTATGAACGAAGAAAGTTCGCCGGGGTTAGCTCCGTTTTTTCTCCAAGCGTCTTTTATAGCGTTAAGGACTTCACTTGAAAGCGGAAGCCCCCGGGCTAATAACGCCGTCGCAAGCTCACGGTCACGGGCTGGAATTTGTGACAGGAAAGACAGTTCCCCCTGTGAGAGTCTTAACACCGGCACACCATCCGGGCCTGAAGCGTCCCAGACCGCCCGGAATCTTTCGCCCAATATCAATGACACCGTAGCACGCGCTCTTAATTCCTGCGGCGCTCCGTTGATTTCGACTCGGACTAAATATGTTCCGTCTTCGTTTTGAGCAAGCACGCTCCCTTCAACGACCATTCCCGTTCTGATTCCTGCGAGCCTTGCGGCGATCTGTGAGGGCTGCTGGATCTGCGGCTGTGTTGAAATTTGACCTTGCCGGGCGTTGGTGCTTATGTTTTGTTGAGTCTGATTATAATTTTGCTGATCTATATTAACGTTTATCGAAGGCAATTATTTTTCACCTCTAATAATTTTTCGGCAAAAAGTTTCGCGGTGTATATCGCTTAGCCCTTTTAACTTTATAGCTTCTCTATGAAATTTTGTCGGATAGCCTTTATTTTGTTTGAAATCGTATTCGGGGTAACGGTCGCTCAAGATTTTCATGAGGCGATCTCTTAGAACTTTTGCGACGATTGACGCGGCCGACACGACCGGGATTAATTCATCGGCTTTAATCAGAGTCCATTGAGGAAAATTTAAATCCGGAATTCTTTTATTGCCGTCAACGATCACGCAGGCCGGAGGCGAGTCGAAATTTTTTGCAAGTTTATTGACGCTTTCCTTCATTGTTAAGAGTGACGCTTCAAGAATATTAATTTTCTCAATGACCTTCGGCCAAGTCATGGAGGCCCGCCAAGGGACTCCTAGCTCCTGAATTTTTTTGAAAAGATTTTCGCGGACGTTGGGAGAAATTTTTTTTGAGTCGTTTAATTTTGAGGCCAGCAAAATATTTTCCTGTTCTTGAGTTAGGCTCACCGCCGCCGCTACGACAGGCCCGGCCAAGGCTCCCCGTCCGGCCTCGTCTGTTCCGATTATTAAGCCCGCAGCTTTCAACCCCGTTAAAAATTCTCTAGCTTCGTTTTGCTCCGCCCGTAACGGCAAAGGTAAATTATTATCTTTAAACAATAAGCCCTGCCTCATTGTTATTATTAATTTCAAAATCTATAGCGCGCTGCTCGTTAGGAAGTTCCAGACAGACGGGGCCAAGCCTTCCGGACGAGAAAGCCTCAATAAATTTTTGCCCGGCCAGTTCAAGATTAACCCGCCCTCCCGAAATCAAGCAGCCGTATTTCTTGCCTATAAGCTCCAAAATTTCAGCAGGACTCTTCAGCGCCCCCTGTGAAGGGGGAGAGGGCCACGAAGTGGCGAGGGGGTTATTACTAAGAAAATTTTTTTTGAAAAGCAACCCCTCCGCCTCATTCCATTCGGCACCTCCCCTTAAAGAGGGGAGGCAAGGTGTAAAGGGAATCGAAAGGATAGAGGATACCTGCGCCCCTTGTGAATGGGGAGAGGGCCGCGAAGTGGCGAGGGGGTTATTCCCTTCAAAAATTTCTTGCGCCCCCTGTGAAGGGTCGAGGGGGAGAACTTCAACCGGAAGAAGACCGCTCATGTTCTTAGCAAGCAAAAATTTTATTAAAGCTATAGCGGCGTTCTCGTAGCCTCCTACTACTTCGGCCTTTGCACAGCCGAGCCAAGATAAAATTAAATGCGCGCCTTCTTCGGCGTGAGGGTCTAAGATGCCCGGGGAGTCTACGATTAACATTCCTTCGTTTTTGTACCAGCTCACTGATTTAGTTATGCCGGGAATATTTCCGACTTGGGCATTAGACTTCCCGATTAAAGAATTAAGCAGCAAAGATTTTCCGACGTTCGGAATTCCAACGGCGGCGAGTCTCACTTCTCTGTGAGGCGGCTTGAATTTCAGAATAGCTTTTTTAATTGAGTTCAGCCCTTCGCGCTTTCTTAAATCGGCGGCGTAAGTGTGCTTTAAACTTTCCAGCCAGATTTTTAATTTTTCATTGTCTGCGAGATCTTTATGCGACAGGACGTGAAGGACGGGTTTAATTTTTGAAAGGGCTTTGATCAGCGGAGAAGAAGTCGAAGCCGGAGCGCGAGCGTCCCGGACTTCAACAATAAGATCTAATTTTGCTGCAAGTTCTTTTAATTTTCTTGAGCCCTTGGCCATGTGGCCGGGAAACCAAACAGTTCGCGGCATAATTTTATTTTGGAATGCCTATACGGTTGAGCGGCCAGTACCTGAAGAAGACCGGGCCTCTCATATCTTCAAGAGAAGCGAAGCCCCAAAATCGGCTGTCTTGTGAGTTGGGTCTGTTGTCGCCGAGCATGAAGTATTTTTTCTCGGGGACTCTGAAAGGGACTTCCGGGAAAATTCTGTTCGGCTTCATGTTAAAGCGGTCATGATTTTGAATATAAGGCTCGTTTGTTGAGCGGCCGTTGATATAGACTATGCCGTCTTTAATGTCTACGATGTCGCCGGGGATAGCTATGACGCGTTTAACGAAATCCCTGTCTTTTTCGACGGGATATTTAAAAACGTAGAGCGAACCGCGGGAAGGCTCGAAAAAATAATTCCAGAACTTCGCAACGAGGACTCTGTCATTGATTTCGAGCGTGGGTATCATTGAGCCGCTGGGAATCCAGAATGCTTGAACTATAAAAGTACGTATTAACATTGCGAGAACGAACGCCCATACAATAGTTTCGATCGTTTCACGCCACCAAGGTTTTATCGCTTCGGCTGTCATTGAATAATTAACCTCCGTTTGATTTTTGACTGTAAATTTAAATAATAACGCCTAAGACTTTTTCAATCAAGAATTAAGAAGTATTATAATGTAACTCTTCAAAATTTAAATCATAATAACAAAACAAAAGGAGCGTTTTCAAAATGAAAACTGTAGCAGTATTTTTGACGACGGGCTTTGAAGAGACCGAAGCCCTTACGACTGTCGATATACTTCGGCGCGGCGGTGTAGTAGTGACAACGGTGTCATTGACGGGTAGTGTTGAAGTTGTGAGCAAGAATAAAATTTCTGTTCGGGCTGACGCTATGTTTGACGCGGTGAAGGACGAGAAATTTGACATGCTTGTCTTGCCGGGCGGGACTCTTGAGATTGCGAACCATGAGGGGCTTCAGGAGCTGATTAAAAAATATTACGCTGAAAATAAATTGCTTGCGGCTATCTGTGCTGCGCCTGCTGCGTTAGGGAAGGCTGGAGTTTTGGCTGGGAAGACTGCTGTATGTTATCCGGGCCTTGAGAGTCATTTAAAGGGAGCGCGGATTGGTCACAACATTGTTGAGACTGACGGCAATATCACGACGGCGAAGGGGCCGGCGGTGACTCCGTTCTTTGCTTTGAGGCTTTTGGAAATTCTCGAAGGCAAGGCGATGGCTGAGGAAGTTGCCGCAGGATTTTTGATTCCGCTTTTGAAAGTCGGCGCATAAAATCAGAAAGCAAGCAAAGTCTTATTTTTGATTGTACTCTATAATTTCAGACTTTGTTCGAGTTTCTAACTAAATAAAATTTTTTTACTTAGTAAAGACTTCGGACTTAGTCTGAAAAACTGAGTACACTGAAAAACAGACTAGGTTTGAATTTCAGAGTTTGTTTGAGAAGTATATGTATCCGACTTTATTAAAGATTTCAGGTTTCAGAATAGACTCGTACAGTGTCGTATGGTTTATAGCTTTGTCGCTTGCGATCTTCTGGGTAATAAAGCGCCTGGAGATTTACAAGCTTGACGATGACGAAGCAAGAAAGATCATGAGCATTTCATTTTTATTTATGCTCTTCGGGGCGCATGTTCCTGAATATTTTTTGCACTGGCACGAATATTTTAATAAGCCTTCGCTCTTTCTTGATTGCAATCACGGAGGACTTCACGAAACCGGCGCGATCCTAGGGGCGTTTCTTTCGGCTTTTATTCTTTCAGCTATGAGCAAAAAAATTTCTTTCTTGACTCTTTGTGAAGCTGCGGCGCTTCCTGTACTCTTGGCTATAGCCGTAGGGCGTTGGGGTTGTTTCTTGAACGGCTGCTGTGTTGGATTGCCGACAAAATTTTTCACGGCCGTACATTTCCCGCAAGACCCTGCCGGAGTCACTCGTCACCCTGTACAGATTTATTATTCGCTCTTTGCTTTGATAAGTCTTTTAATTCTTTTGGGAGTTGAAAAAAGGCTGAGCAAAAAAATTTCTCTTTCAGAGTCTCATTCGATTATTGCGCCGTTGACTCTTATTGCTTATGGAGTAATGAGACTCTTAGTAGATTATACGCGAACATCGCGCCCTCTTTCGTGGCGGGTTGCTAATGAATGGCATTATAAAATGCTTGCGATCGTACTTCCGCTGGAAATTCTTTGGCTTGCGTATGGTTGGCTAAGATTGAAAAAGAAAAGCAGTGCAGTTAAGCCGACATTAAAAAGATAACCCCCCACCACCGCAAGCGGTTTTTTGTCCGGCCCTCCCCCGAGGGAGGCTAGGATTCTTGTGACACAAAGCCTCCCCTTGGGGAGGTGGCCTGAAGGGCCGGAGGGGGTTGGAGTAAGGAATCCCCCCGCCGCAAGCGGCCCTCCCCCCTTAAAAGGGGGGCTTTTGGGGAGGTGGTCAATGGCCGGAGAGAGTTATAAATCAAAAAAGGCCCCGAATAACCGGGGCTTTCTTGATTTTTTAGAGCATGTAAAGAGAAATACAGTATATCGCCAAGACAGCTACAACTCCCTGAATAAGAGTCGCAACGGTCTGCGCTTTGTAAGCTGTACTCAAATCCATATCTGAAAATTGAGTTACAACCCAGAAATAAGAATCATTAGCATGTGAAACAACCATCGCTCCGCTTCCAATCGCTAGCGTAGCAAGCACCGTTCCCATCGGTGAGCCAAGCCCCAAAGATACAAGCATAGGCGCAATAATTTGAGCTGTCGTTACGATTGCAACGGTCGAAGAACCTTGAGCAGTTTTCAACGCCGCCGCAATTATAAACGGCAAGAATATCCCAAAATTATAAGAGGCTAGAGCGTGTCCTATGTAACTTCCGACTCCGCTTGCTGATATTACAGCTCCAAGTCCTCCGCCTGCCGCCGTAATCATGATAATATTCGCTCCGTCTTTAACTCCGGCTCCGATCCAGCCGTTAGTGACTTCTTCTTTCATTGGAGCAAGGAAGAAGCAAAGTATAACACCTACTGAAAGAGCTATGACCGGATTCCCCAAGAAGCTAGAAACAACAAAAAGAGTCGTTTCTTTGCCGCCAATTTTTGCCAGCGTAGAAGGATAGCTTATAAACGAACTGAAAGCTATTAAAATCAACGGGATTAAAATCGGAGCAAATGATTTAAAAGCCGAAGGAAGTTTGCCGTACTTGGCCTTTAATTCTTCGTAGGACTCTCCGGCTTCAAGATTGCTGTCGAACGGAACAGGAAGTTTAGGCCCGGCAAGCAGCGCATATATATAACCGGCTAAGACAGAAATAATTGATACGACCATGCCCCACATTATGACCATTCCAAGGTCTGCGCCGAGTTCATTAGCTGCTGCGATTGGCCCGGGAGTCGGAGGAACAAGCGTGTGCGTAGCATAAAGACCTGTTGAAAGAGCAATAGCCATTACTGAAAGCCTTACACCGCTCCGGCGGGCAAGAGATTTATTCAGTGAAGAAAGAATTACGAAGCCCGAGTCACAGAATACAGGAATCGAAACTACCCAGCCTATAAGACTCATTGCAAGGGCCGGGCGCTTTTCTCCTACGACTTTCAAAACGCTGTCGGCCATGGTGAAAGCTGCGCCGGACTTTTCGAGCATTGCTCCGATAATAGTGCCGAGTAAAATAACAATGCCTATTCCCCGGCAAGTTCCGCCGAAGCCGTTTAAAATCGTATCAAGGACTTTCGCCGGAGCCATACCTACAGCAAGCCCCATAGCAAGCGCTACAGCAAAGAGCGCCACGAACGGATGAAATTTCAGCTTGGAAATCAGCAAGACCATTAAAATAATAGCGACAATCAGAATTACAACTAACATTGAACCCTGAACCATAGAGAAAAAAATTCTCCTTTCTAAATTTTTTTTGTGAATATAAAATGGAAATGTGAATTGCTATGATTATAGCATTCAAAAATTTTTTTATCAGGAGGAAAATTCTTTATGACCGAACGAGAAAAAATGATAGCAGGCGAACTTTACAATCCAGCTGATCCGGAACTTGCAGCAATACGGCAGAAGGCCCACAGGCTTTGCCTGCAGTTCAATCAGCTTTGCGACACGGACGAAGAGTCACGCTGTGCAATCTTGAAAGACTTATTAGGAAATTTTGACCCGGAAGAAATTTATTTTCAAGGCCCTATATATTTTGATTACGGCGTGAATATTTTTATCGGGAAAAATTTTTACGCGAACTTCAACACTACGATACTTGACTCTTGTCCCGTGACCATTGGCGACAATGTAATGCTGGGCACGGGCGTTTCACTTGTGACTCCTGTCCACCCGTTGAGATTCAAAGACCGAAACCCAAGAGAAATCAACGGCCACATTATCGCACTCGAAGCAGCTAAGCCGATAGTCATAAAAAATAATTGCTGGCTTGCCTCGAATGTCACAGTTACAGGCGGCGTTACTATCGGCGAAGGAAGCGTGATAGGCGCGGGGAGTGTCGTTACACGTGACATACCTGCGAATTCTTTTGCGGCCGGTTCGCCTTGTAGAGTAATTAAGAAAATCGAAAATGATTAATCAAAAAAAAATTTCTGTAGCTCTTACGACTTAC
>JAFSSV010000168.1 GCA_017450825.1 Synergistaceae bacterium | reverse complement strand
GGGGACGAGAGAGTTTTTCAATACCTTCTATTTCCTTTAAACTCTTGCCTCCCCTGAAAGGGGAGGTGGCCGAAGGTCGGAGGTGTTGTTATTAAAAAAAGGGGAGGTGCCGAATGGAATGAGGCGGAGGGGGTGTATAGAAAATAAATTGAGCTTACTATAACAACGTATAATATATAATTTTTAAAAATTTTATTTGAGGTGACTTCTTAAATGAGTTTTAAAAAATTTGTTTTTCCTTTTGTACTTGTTGCTGCGTTTTGTTTGATTGCCGGGGGCTGCGGCGGGAGCGGCGGCGGAACTCCGTTATCTGAAAATCTTTCCGGCGGTGTTCCCAGTATTGCATGGGTTGGAAATTATCACGGCTACGGGAACGCTATATACGGCAACAAAATAATTTCAGCGGATGTAATAATCGCTCTTTCCAAGCCCGCTACGGCGGCGGAGTCGGCGGTGTTCTCGAATTACGTTGTTGTGGACAGCCGGCTCGTATACAGCGAAGATAAAGTGACTGCTGTGGTGACTGCTACGAACAGCAGCGACTTCACGCTTAGCTCTGATAAAAGTTCGCTCAATATCTTTTTAGGGAGCACGAATTATGAACTGTCTGGAACTATTGGAGCTTACTCGTTTGAAAGATTGCGCCTTTTCAAGGCAGCTTCAAATGCGCCAACTTCTGAAACGATTAGTGCTTCGGACTTGGCCGGGCGCTGGAAGGTTGAGGGCTTAATTATAAGCGGTGATCCGTCAATAGATTTCTCAAAGTCTTTCGACAGCAGTATTCTAATGACGAAAAACGATTTCACTATGCTTCAAGTATTGACTAGAGTTTCAACTCAAGCAAGCGAAGATACACTGACAATCCCGACAATGGATTATTTGGATCTTGGCAATATTTCTTTCACTAAGATAGGCGGGAGCTATTACAAAATTAACGTAAGCTCCAGCGATTTTTCAAGCGACTCCACTATAGTTTTTGACAGCGCTGATATAGCTTCAGCGTATCTTGATTTCAGGGGAAATATTAATATTGCCGGTACATATGACTTAAGGAAAGTGTCGGATCCGGTGCCTTTTTCGCCGATTGATATGTTCGGTACGTGGTCGAGCGATTCGGCTGTCGTTTACAATGTATATGAAGAGGGGATAGGGCCGGAGAATTTTACTGTTAATGTAGTCTGTGCTTTGAGCATGGACTTGAGCCGGGATGTTCCTGTCTTTTTGATTTCTGCTGATGATAAATACAGCCATATAGGCCAGGTATCGTTTGATGTGTCTACGGACTTGGTAATGATGGTTGACGATACATTGATTTATTCTCCTTCTTCTACTGTTATGAACTCTTCGGGTTACAGTATGGATATAAAGCTGGCAATGACCGAGAGCGGCGATCAGACCGGACAGTTCATTTTCTCGTCAATAGTTAGCGAGGATGAAGAAAAGGTGTTTTATGTTTCCTTGGTTGGTAGTTTAGAGAAGGTAGGTACAAGCGACGACATAAGCCCCGATTATTTTTAGAATAAGATCGCAGCTGAATACGTTGAAAGCAACCCTTCGCCAGCAAGCTGGCATCCTCCTTTTTTAGAAATACCCCCCTCGCCAGCAAGCTGGCCCTTTTGGAGAACAACCCCCCTGTCAGCAAGCTGACATCCCCCCTTTCAGGGGGGACGAGAGAGTTTTTCAATACCTTCTATTTCCTTTAAACTCTTGTCTCCCCTGAAAGGGGAGGTGGCCTGAGGGTCGGAGGGGTTGTTATTAAAAAAAGGGGAGGTGCCCGAACGAAGTGAACCGGAGGGGTTAATTTTTTAAAAGGGGAAGTGGCCTGAGGGGCCGGAGGGGGTTGCTTTCAACTCTATATAATCTTAATCAATCGTCCAGCGCAATAAATATTCTTTGAGCCTGTCAAAGATCTGCATAACTATAACGAGGATTAAGACCATAAATAAAAATCCTCCCCAAGCATGATCATATAAACTGAAATCCGTATACTTCTTCACAAAAAAGCCCATGCCGTAGCGCGAGCCGTACATTTCAGCATAGACTAACATAACAAAAGTACTTCGTAAGGAATTCACAAAGCCCGCCAAGATTGAAGGACTTGCCGCGGGCAAAATAACTTTTCTGATTTTCTTGAGGCCCTTTAATTCAAGCGTTGCTGCTTTGTCTAAATAACGTTTGTCGATTGTCATGATCCCTGTGATAGTTGCAAAGAGCGTTGACCATAAAGTCCCGTAGACAATTAAAAAGACAGAGGCCGTCCAGAAATCCGGCGCAAGCATTAAGACAAAGGGCGACAGCAAAATCGAAGGCACAACACTGAAAATATAAATTAAAGGGTGAAGGATTTCTCTTAGAATTGCGTTACGGCCAAGAATAATCCCAACCGTAAGCGCAATAACAAGAGAAATTAAAATCGAAGGGATCATCATTCCAAGTGACGAGATTAAATTTAAAAGCATTACATCTTGATTTTTCTGAAAGGCTTTCACTATCGCGCTGACCTTCGGAAATAAAAAAGGATTGACTAAATTATTTTCAGTCGCGTAATAATATAAAACTCCAAGCCCCAAAATTAAAAATGTGCTGATTAAATTTAAACCGAGTCTCTTCATATTTAAATAATCCCTTCCCAAAAAATTTTTAAGAATTAAAGCTTGTCATTCTCCGCGAAAAACTTTTTCATTTTCTCGTAGAACTCCGGTGCTTCGCTCCCGTACTCTTCGGCGGCTTCGTTGAGGGCCTGCTCATAAAGAGTCGTGTTCACGTGGTCAAGGATATTAATTTCCTTCGCGGTGTCGCTCAAGAATCCTGTAGCGTCCAGAATGTTCCAGGCTCTTACGATTGATTTCAGCAACGGATCAACGCTTACTCTGTAATGTTCGTCGAACATATAAGCCTCTACGAATTCTTTTTCAGCTCTGATCTTTTCAGCGTGCCATACAGCGGCTTCTTCTTTGTGAGACTCGTAATAGCTCTGCGCTCTTAAAAGAGTCTTCAAGATTAATTTAATCGTAATCGGATTCTTTTTTACGAACTCTGTTTTTGCTTCCATTCTGCAGCATGAATAAGCCGGCATTATGTCGCTCATGTAGCACATAATGTCAAGCGTATCTTTGTTTACGTTCTTGATTGCGTAATTCTGTTCGGTGCCTTGCAGGGCGTAATCGACTTCGCCTTTTACAACGGCGGCTAACGCGTCGTTATAGTTAGGCATGACGATCCATTCAAGGGCTTCGAGGGGCTTCTCATAGCCAGCATCCATGACTGCTCCGGTAAGAGCAAAATAACTTGGGTTGCAGGCGAATTTTTTTCCTACGAGATCTTTAACGCCGTTCCATTTAACGCCCTTCTTTGCGATTATAGGCATTGCTCCGGTCATCATGTGACCGCCGAATATAGTAAGGTCTACTCCGGAGGCAATCTGCTGCAAAGGATTGCTTGTGCCGGCGTTGGAAACCACGTCAACCATTCCTGAAGACAAGAGGCCCATAGCGGACATTACCGCCGTAGCAGGAACTTCAACGAGCTTAATTCCAACCTCGTCGAAGTAGCCTTTCTTCTCTGCAATCGTGAGCAAAACATTTCCGCTTGCTCCGCTGTTCCATCGAACAGTAGAAACTTCGGGAACTTCCTTGGCGGCGGCAATGCTTGCAAAGCTTACGAGCATTGCCATAACTAACAACACTGAAAGAATCTTTTTCATTATTAATCCTTCCTCCTTTTGATTAAAAATTTTTTTATGCTTATCTGAAAAAGTTTTCAGTTAGGCATCGTTTAAACTATGAGCGGCAACGTCCTTATTAATTTGACGTATAAGCTCGTTTCTAAGTTTTAAGATCTCAAGGTCTTCAAATTGATTTTCGCGTGAAATTTCAGGCACCGGGCAATCAAAAATTATTTGCGCCGGCGATTGTCCAAGGACGATAATTCTTGTAGCTAAGAGTATCGCCTCGTCAACGTCATGAGTCACAAAAAAAATTGTCTTCTTTGGGTCTTGCCTTGTCCATAAGTCGAGCAGCATATCTTGAAGCCTTGCTCTAGTTACAGCGTCAAGCGCTCCGAAAGGCTCGTCCATTAACAAAATCGAAGGTTCAATCGCAAACGCTTGAGCAATAGCGCAGCGCTGTTTCATTCCGCCGGATAATTCTTTAGGGAGTTTCTTGTAAATTTTTTCGCTCAAGCCTACTTGCTGGAGGGCCTCCAAGGCTTTTTCTTTGTATTTATTTTTGGGCCAGTCTTTGAATTTTTGCTCAAGGGCGAGGCGGATATTTTCCCCGGCCGTAAACCAAGGGAAGAGTCCGTAATCTTGAAAGACGACTCCGCGTTCAAGACTTGCGCCTTTGATTGGCGTAGAGTTCAATAAAATTTCTCCGGCCGTAGGCTTTTCGAGACCGGCGATCAATCTTAGAAGAGTACTCTTTCCGCAGCCGGACTGTCCAAGAAAGCAGACGAATTCTCCCGGCGACACTTCGAGATTAATTTCTTTTAAGACTAAAGCGTCATCAAGACTAGAAGAATATGAGAACGATACACTATTAATAGAAATTATTTTTTGTTCCATTTTTTTTATTAACCTCAACCCCTCCGGTTCGCTTCGTTACACTCCCCTTTTTTTAAAAGCAACCCCTCTGGCCCTTTCGGCCACTTCCCCAAGGGGAGGCTTTGTGTAGCAAGAATCTTAGCCTCCCTCGGGGGAGGGGAACCGCTTGCGGTGGTGGGGGTTCTTTTTCAAGAGGGCCAGCTTGCTGGCGAGGGGGTTATTAAAAAAAATTTTTTTAAGACTCACCCCCTTCGGCCTCCTTGGGCACCTCCCTTTTTTAACTACAACCCCTCCGGTTCACTTCGTTCACCACCTCCCCTTAAAGAGGGGAGGCAAGAGTGTAGCTGGCATAGCAGGAGCTATCTACAAAGCAATTTGATCAGGAAATAAAAAAAATTATGAAGGGATAGAAAAGTTTTTGGAAAGCTAAAGGCAAAAATATTTTTTAGCAGCGCTCATTATCTCCTGAAAAAATGCAGTCCATGCACTTATCAGAAGCGACTCATGTGAAAACGAGATGCGCCGATAACAAAATATTTTGACCTCCTTTATAGTTAAAATAATTTTTTTAAATTATAAAGCACGGCAAGAATTTTTCAATTAAGAATTGCTTTATGATTTTTATAATTCAAAGCCTCACGAGTGTAACAGGACTCCTCTCTTTTTAACCGCAACCCCCTCCGGCCCTTCAGGCCACCTCCCCAAGGGGAGGCTTTGTGTAGCAGGAATCTTAGCCTCCCTCGGGGGAGGGGAACCGCTTGCGGTGGTGGGGGTTATTTACCCACAGGGGTTATCGTCAAAAATTTGATATACTTTTCGCGTTTCAAAAATTTTTCAAAACTGGAGGAATTTATTTAATGATTGACATTAAGGGTCTTACAGACTCGGAAGTCCAATCCAGCCGCGCCAAGCACGGCCCCAACAGCTTAACAGAATTGCCGCGCGAGTCCCTCTTACAAAAATTCATGAGCAACTTATCAGATCCAATGATAATAATTTTGCTCTGCGCGTTAGTGATTCAGCTTGTATTATTTTTCATGGGCCTGGCCGAATGGTTTGAGCCTTTTGGAATCCTCGTAGCCGTTCTTATCGCCGGCGGAGTCTCTTCAATAACTGAATATAAACAGGAAGAGAAAGCCTCGTTCTTAAAATCTCAACAGGAAGCCGGAGAAACTACTAAAGTAATTCGCGCCGGAAGCCTTCATGAAATTCACGTAAGCGACGTAGTAGTCGGCGATGTAATTTATTTACAGGCCGGCGACAAAATCCCAGCGGACGGAATAATAATTCAAGGCGATATTAAAGTCGATCAGTCCGCCCTCAACGGCGAAACCGAAGAAGCTGAGAAAGGCCCTAACCCCAATAACGAGTCCTACGATATAAAAGACTTGCTGAATAAATTTTATGTCTATCGCGGGACTGTAGTCTGCGGCGGCGAAGGCTATTTAAAAATTTTGGTCGTAGGCGATAAAACTTTGTTCGGCGAGCTTGCTCTTGAAGTACAGGAAGCTCAACGCAAGACTCCGTTACAGGTTAAGCTCGGCAAGCTTGCGAATCAAATTTCAATCTTCGGCTACACCGGAGCTGCTGCTATAGTAATTGGTATTCTTGCACGGACTCTTATCACCGGAAATCTTCCCGGAGATTTTTACGGCTGGACTAGATTATTAGTCGACGCTATCACCGTAGCCGTTACTATTGTAGTCTGTGCCGTGCCGGAGGGCTTGCCTATGCTGACTTCTATGCTTATGTCTTTCCAGTCTATGCAGATGGCCGGCGATAATGTCTTAGTAAGAAAGATCAACGGACTCGAAACCGCCGGGAGCTTAAATCTTTTATTCAGCGACAAGACCGGGACAATCACCGAAGGACGTTTAACCATAGCCGAACTTGCTACGGCCGACTCAAAAGTTTATACAAGTCCCGTTGAACTTGACGAGGCAAGCCTTGGAGATTTTATTATAGGAGCAGGAGTCAACAACAGCGCCTCAATCGGTGACGGAGCTGTAATCGGCGGCAACAGTACAGACCGGGCTTTAATGTCATTCTTTGCCGCTCATGCCGATATGGTTGAGAAAATCAACAAGGCCAAGCGCGAAATTAAGAACTTCACGGCCTTCAATTCAGACAATAAAATGTCAAGCCTTGAGTTAAATAACGGAGTTACTTACGTGAAGGGAGCGCCAGAAAAAATTATTCCGCAATGCCAAAACATTCCCGATAAAAATAAACTTGACGAGTATATTAACGCCCAAGCTAACCGGGCTATGAGACTCTTGGCAATCGCAAAAGACACGGGCGGAAATATGGAGCTTGTATGCGTCTTGAGCATTCGCGACAACGTCCGCAAGGAAGCCGTAGACGCGATTAAACAAGTTCGGGCCGCAGGGATTCAGGTTGTAATGGTTACGGGCGACAGGAAAGAAACCGCCGTAGCTATTGCCCGTGAGGCAGGGTTAATCACAAGCCCCGAAGAAATCGCAATGACTTCGCCGGAAATGGCGGCCAAGAGTGACGAAGAACTCAAAGCTATCTTGCCTAATCTTAGAGTGATTGCCCGCGCTCTTCCTTCGGATAAGAGCAGGCTTGTGAGAATTGCACAAGAATTAAATCTTGTTGTCGGCATGACGGGCGACGGAGTGAACGACTCGCCGGCGCTCAAGAAAGCTGATGTAGGCTTCGCAATGGGATCAGGAACTGAAGTAGCTAAAGAGGCCGGAGATATTACGATTTTGGACGACAATTTTAAATCTATTGCCAAGGCGATTTTGTACGGCCGCAGCATGTTCAAGAGCATAAGAAAATTCTTAGTGTTCCAGCTTACTGTAAACGTTGCGGCGGTTTTAATCTGCTTCCTTGGGCCTTTGTTCGGACAGAATATAATGCTTACTGTAATTCAGCTTTTATTGATTAACCTTGCGATGGACACGTTAGCGGCTATAGCGTTCGGATCAGAGCCTCCGCGTGAACAATACATGAAGGAGAAGCCTATCCCTCGTGATGAAAATATCATAACGCCCACGATGTTCAGTGAGATTTTGACGGGCGCGGCGTATATAACGCTGATTTGCCTTGCGGTTTTGTTCTTTGCTCCGGTAAGAAATTTATTCGGCACTGAAAATATTATTTATTTAAGGACAGCAGTCTTTGCTACGTTCATGATGTCGATAACTTTCAACGGACTAGGCATGGCCTCTTCAAAAAATTGCGTGTTCGTTATGTTATTTATTTTTGTTCTTCAGTGGATTTTTGTAGAGTTCGGCGGAGAAGTTTTGAGCATTGAAGCTTTGAGGCTTGACGCTTGGCTTACTTGCGCTGTGCTTGCGGTATTAGTTGTACCGGTAAGGCTGCTTGTAAAAAAAATTAGAAGCTGAAAATAATTTTTCAAAGGGAGGGCAGCACTTCGACACCTCCCTTTTTTAGTCAACCCCCTCCGCCCTCCCTTCTGCATACTCCCCTTTTTGTTCTAACTACAACCCCTCCGGTTCACTTCGTTCAGGCACCTCCCCTTTCAGGGGAGGCAAGAGTGTAAAGGAAATAGAAGGTGTTGAAAAACTCTCTCGTCCCCCCTGAAAGGGGGGATGTCAGCTTGCTGACAGGGGGGTTACTCTCCAAAAGGGCCAGCTTTCTGCGAGGGGGTTGCTTTCCAAGAGGGCTAACTTTCGGTAAGGGGGTTGCTTTCCAAAAGGGCCAGCTTGCTGGCAAGTGGATTTTCTATCAGGAATTTTCCTTAAAAAAATTTTCAAGGTCT
>JAFSSV010000020.1 GCA_017450825.1 Synergistaceae bacterium | reverse complement strand
CTTGTTGCGCTTTGTAACTTTGTCGCCGAGTCTTGTTTCGTCAACGGCTTCGTCGCAGATAGGGCCCCAGACTTTCAGCGGGTAGATAGCCGCGCAGATTGCTCTGCAAAGTCTGTCGACTCTTTCCTGATCATACGTAGCAATAACTTCAGCGGCAACTCGCGCCTTCGCTACCATTTGTTCGATCATTTCGATCTCTTCGGGGGTTACTTCATGATGTGCCATGATAAAAAAATCTTACTCCTCTCTTAAAAAAAAATTTAAAAATTTATTTTGTTATATGTGATTTTGCGTGGCTCGGAGGAACGTAACGGCCGTTCTCTTTTTTGACGAGCTTGCCTTCCTTGACGAGTTCGTTAGGCGTGTAAATATCGTTGATGTTCCAGCAGCCTGGAGTCGGGACAGCGATATTTTCCATGATAGCTTCGACTAAGAAGGGCCTGCCCTCTTTGTTCGCGGCTACAGCTTTTTTCATAGCCTCTGCAAATTCGTCAGCGGACTGCGGCTGAATTGCCTCGATACCGTAAGCCTCTGCGACTTTTGCCCAGTTCGGCGAATAAGACTCGCCGTTGGGCGTATGGAATGTCGTTCCGAATTTTGTTTTATAGTTCGCGTTCTCAAGTCCGGCGATTGTTCCGAAGGCTTTGTTGTTCATTACAACCCAAGTGCAGGCTATGCCTTCTTCAACTGCTGTAGCCATACAGGTCGGATTGACACCGAAACCGCCGTCGCCGATTAAAGCGATACAAATTTTATCGGGCGCGGCTTTCTTTCCGCCTAAGACTGCTGAAGCTCCGAAGCCCATTGTCGCGAGTCCTGACGAGTGATGAACAGTGCCGGGGATCGTAATATCGAACTGCTGAGCAACTCCGTTTTTGTTCCAGCCAACGTCTGTAAAGATTAACGCGTCTTCAGGGATTGCGGCTTTGACATCGCGAAGAATTCTTTGAGGTGTCATTGGGAATCTTGCATCGTTGGAAATAGCAACGTTGGAGGCTTTGAAATCTGCTTTAGCCTTGGCGATTTTCTCACGAAGGCCGGGGCGTTTGATTCCTTCGGGCTTAATCTGCTTGGCCGCGTCAAGAATTTGAGCGAGGGCGAGTTTTAAATCTGCGACTGCTCCGATCTCTACGGGGTAATTTCGGCCGATCTCTGTAGGATCAATATCAATCTGAAGGAATTTTGTTACAGCAGGATCAAACGTAACGCCCTGATACCAGCTTGAAGAGTCAGCTTCGGCGAAACGAGTTCCAAGAGCAAGAATTATATCGGCGTTCAGCGTGAACTCGTGAGTATGAGCGAGTCCCCAGAAACCTGTCTGGCCTATCATTAACGGATGAAGATCGCTCACGCAGCCTTGGCCCATAAGAGTTCTTGAAATAGGAATGTCAAGGAACTCGGCAAGCGCGGCAAGTTCTTTTGACGCTTGAGCAAGCAGAATTCCGCCGCCTGCATGAATGACAGGGCTTTTTGCTTCGATAAGTTTCTTGGCGATTTCCTTAGCGGCACAAGGATCAAGCGCGGGCTTGACCGTAATATGACTGTCGTTATAAGTACGGGCAAAGAGGTCTTCTTCGATTTCACGCGACCATATGTCCATAGGCATATCAATCAAGACCGGCCCGGGCCGTCCAGACTCGGCGAGCCTGAAAGCTTTGTCAAGAATATCCGGTAAGGCTTCGGCATCGTCGACTCTCCAGCAGCGTTTGCAGACGGGTTCAAGCAATCTGTATTGTGTAGCGTCGCCGTGCATGTTGACTTCCTGATGAGGGTGCTTGCCGTAGTAATAGCTCGGTACGTCCCCGGCGAACACTACCATTGGAATAGAGTCAAACGCGGCATTAGCGACTCCGGTCAATACGTTAGTAATTCCGGGGCCAAGGTGACACATTACAACGGAAGCTTTGTGAGTTACGCGGGCGTAACCGTCAGCGGCTGTCGAAGCTACTGCTTCATGACGGTTAGAAATGTATCGGAGCTTGCCGCCCTTCTCTAAATTTCTGTTAAGGGCATCAAGCATTCCTATGACCGTATGACCGCAAAGGCCGAAGATGTATTCGACTTTTCTGCGCTCAAGGTAGTCAACTATTAAATCAGCTACAAGTTTTTTGCTCATGCGCAACAATACCTCCTTAATATTAACGAAAAAAAATGAAAGAATAATCTGTGAAAAATTTTTGTGAATTTTTATAATTGGATTGTGATAAAAATAATATAAATTCTCGTTTTAGTCAATGAAATTTTTACTTAATAAAGCAATGTATAATGAAAACATTTTCAAATTCATTTAAGCGAGGTTATTAATTTTCATGTCAGCAAGAGAGAACTGGCCTTCAGAAAAAATTTCTCCCGAAGACCTTTTGACAATGGCACGCGATGCGGCGGACAGAGCGTACGTCCCTTACTCACATTTTCACGTAGGAGCGGCTTTGCTCTTTGAAGGCGACGAGGTTATAAAGTCATGTAACGTTGAAAATTCTTCTTACGGAATAACAATATGCGCCGAACGGGCCGGAGTTGTGATTATGATTTCTCAAGGCAAAAAAAATCCTTTGGCTATTGCCGTAGCGGGTTCGCATGAAAGCAGCGACGATTATTTCAAGACCGCTTGCCCTCCTTGTGGAGCGTGTCGTCAAGCCTTGGCTGAGTTTAATAAAAATATGTTAGTCGTCATGGCCAGCAAGGACGGCGCGAAAGTCTACGAGCTGAAAAAATTATTGCCTCACGCGTTTTCTTTAGAGCATGAAGAATAATAAAAAATGAAGTGCGGTACAGTTTCATTAATAGGACGGCCCAACGTTGGCAAGTCTTCTTTAATTAATGCGCTCTTGAAGACCCGGGCCGTCATAATTTCCCCTAAGCCCCAGACCACAAGAAATTCCATTCGATGTATTTATAACGACGAGAACGCGCAAATAATTTTCACAGATACCCCGGGACTCTATCGCGTCAAGAATTCAAAGGACAAGCTAGGAATTTTTCTTAACGAAGAAATTTCCGGCGCTCTTGAAGATTCTGACGCGGCCTTGTGGCTTATTGACGCGGAGACGCGAAAATTAGAGCCTGATGATTTTGCTGTCGCTGAAATCTTGCCGCCTTCCCTTCCCGTAATTTTAATCGCCAATAAATCAGACAAAGCGAATCCTTCACAAGCCTTTAAACTTTACGAGGGCCTTTATAAATTTAAAGCCAAGCTTTCAGTTTCAGCGAAATTAAACCGCGGCCTTGAAAATTTAATGAATGTCTTAATGCCTTTGATACCGGACGGAGAAATTCTCTATGATCCTGAAATCTTAATGGACACTACAGAAAAATTTATGGCTTCGGAGATAATTCGTGAAAAAATTTTGCGCTTGCTTCGTGACGAAGTTCCTCACTGTATCGCCGTAGAGATTGACGAGTATAAAAGCCCCGAAGAATTCCCGGACAGAAAAAAATTATATATTCGTGCCTCACTTGTAACAGAAACAGAAGGACAGAAAAAAATTTTAATCGGCTCTGACGGAAGCATGATAAAAAAGATCGGCGCGCTTGCCCGAAGAGATCTTGAAGAAGTGACCGGCCAAGGTGTTTATCTTGATTTATGGGTAAAAGTTTTGCCGGGCTGGAGAAAAAATAATACGGCGCTGAAACGACTCGGCTATGCGTAGTATAAAACTCAGCAAGCTGACTGGCCCTTGTGAAAAGTAACCCCCCTGTCAACAAGTTGACATCCCCCCCTTTCAGGGGGGACGAGAACGTCCTTCGAGATCTTCTATTTTTTTAACACTCTTGCCTCCCCTGAAAGGGGAGGTGGCCGAACGAAGTGAGGTCGGAGGGGTTGCTTGAAAAAAGGGGAGGTGGCCGGTCGCAAAGCACGCCGAAGGCTCCAAGGGGAGGTCGGAGGGGGTGAATTCCAAAAAAGGAGGGTGGCATGAAGCGCAGAAGGGGTTGTGATTATGAAGAAGAGAAGGCATCGAAGTGCTATAAAACAAATGTATAATTAGAATAAAAAATGCTTACAGAAAATTTTATTAACCAGCCATTATGTAAATCTCTTCGGCGGAAAATCGGCCAAGCTCTTTCAAATTGGCACATGATTGACTCGGGCGATCGTGTTCTCGTAGGACTCTCCGGCGGTAAAGACAGCTTGATACTTCTTCATGCGCTTAATGATTTTTCACAGAGGAGTCCCGTTAAGTTTTCGCTTGCTGCTTTGAGCGTCAAGCTAACGGGAATGGACACAGCGCCGCTTGAAAATTATTGCGCGCTGCAAAAAATTCCTTATGAAATCATTGAGCAGCCAATCATAGAAATTATTAATTCAAGACAGGAAAAATCCCCGTGTTCATTTTGTGCCAACATGAGGCGCGGAATAATAAGCTCATGGGCCGCGCAAAACGGTTTTAATAAATTAGCTCTTGGTCACAGCCTTGATGATGCTGTCGAAACTTTTTTTATGAACTTGCTGCACGCGGGGCGGGCGAAAAGTTTTCAGCCTGTAGCTCACATGTCGCGAACGAACGTAACTGTAATAAGACCGTTAGTTTTATCGAGTGAGGCGGCGATTATCAACGAGGCCAAGAGGCTCGGTCTTCCTGTAATTTCCAGCGCCTGTCCATTCGCCGGACATACTGAAAGACAACGGACTCGTGAATTTGTTTTTGAGCTTAAAAAAAGAATTCCGGACTTATATTCTAAAATTATTAACGCCCTTGAAAATCTAAATGGATTAGAAAGCTGGAAATACTAAAAATTCTATGAATACTATTCCTTCTGATATAAAAATTACTCCGTGGCTTGAGCAGTATAAAAAATTTAAAGCTGAATATCCCGATGCTCTTTTATTGTTTCGCATGGGAGATTTTTATGAGATGTTTTTTGACGATGCCCGCAAGGCCGCGGCG
>JAFSSV010000167.1 GCA_017450825.1 Synergistaceae bacterium | reverse complement strand
CAGTAACTTCACTCACATAGACGAAAATCTTGGGGATATTATTAACGCTTTTGTCTTTCCTAAAGATCCTGAAAATAATCCGCTTGCTGATGAGCTGGACGAATATATACGGCGCATAAGGTCTAACGGAACACTTGAAGAGCTTCGTTCAATATGGTTTGGGGAGGACGAAAGCCGCAAAGCCGTCATAGATTACAGTAAATTTCCCAACACAAACGGCACACTGCGAGTCGCCGTGGACAGTGAGACGCCGACGTTCGCTTACATAAAAAATAATATGCTCGTTGGCTATGAAATTAATATTATTCTTGGGTTCTGTCGTGAGAAGGGCTACAGGCCGGACTTTCAACAAATGAATTTCGGCGCGTTGATTCCTGCCGTAAGCTCTGGAAAATGCGACGTGGGAATAGGTGCAATCACAATCACAAAAGAACGCGCCGAGTCCGTGAGATTTTCCGAGCCTATATGCTTTTTGAGGACTCTGCTTATGGTTCTAAAACCACAGCAGCAGGAAAAAACAAAATCGCCGCTGCTATCACGCAACCCAAAATATTCAACTACAGCTGAACTTGACGGAAAGCCTATAGGTATGCAGCCGGGCATAATTGACTGGGAAGAATGGGTTGCAAAAAATCTCCCTAATTCCCAAGTCCAGTACTATAACACTTACCCTGACTTAGTTTCCGCTATGAAGACACATAAAATCGAAGGCTTCCTCGTGGACTCTCCTGTCCTTGAGCTTATGGCCGCCGAAGATAATGAGATTACTGCTATCAATGAACCTATCGGTGAAACTTTTGGCTACCATTTCGTTTTTGCAATGACGAAAAAGGGCAAAGCCTTAAGCGATGAAATGAGCGAGTATATTCGCAAGATTAAGGCAAGCGGCGAGCTTGATTCTATAATCTCAAAGTGGGAAGGCGCTGACGAGTCCCAAAAGATTCCGCCTGATTTCTCAAAGCTCCCGGCGAAAAGAGGCACAATTATATTTGCAGCGGAAGGCAGTTATCCCCCGCTCATTTACTATAAGGGGACTAAGCTGGCCGGAATTGATATAGATATTGCGACGAGATTTTGTGCTGAGTACGGCTATGGTCTTGATACTGAAACAATGTTCTTTGACGCTATGATCCCTGCTATTAACTCTGGAAAAGTAGATTTTGCCGGAACCTTCACGCCGTCCGATGAACATAAAGAAGCCCTCTACTATTCTGAGGCTTACTGCGAGTTGACTTCGCTTATAGCATGCCTCACAAGTGAAGCAACGCCAGCAACAGAAATTTCGTCAGAGAAAATCCCGCCAGCAAATTTAAAAGAGAATGCGCCGTCATTCTGGAACGATATAGTTACAAGCATCAGGAAAACATTTATACGTGAGAATAGATGGCAATTATTTCTGGAAGGAATAATGGACACGATGATAATTACAGTGTCTTCAATATTATGCGGAATCTTGCTGGGCTTCGCCGCGTTTATGTTCTGCCGTACCGGAAGCATGATCGCCAATATAATCACAAAAGTTTCTGTATGGCTTATAAAAGGAACTCCGATTGTCGTTCTGTTAATGATCTTGTATTACATTATTTTCGGCCGCGTGAACGTAAACGGAATGATCGTAGCGATAATAGCCTTTACTCTAACTTTCGGAACTTCAGTCTATAGAATGCTGACCTTCGGCACAGGAGCCGTAGACCATGGACAGACAGAAGCAGCCTATGCCTTGGGCTTTACAGATCTTCAAACGTTCTTCACTGTGATACTTCCTCAAGCCGCTCTGCACTTTATGCCGTCCTTCAAAGAAGAAGTAACAATGCTCATAAAGTCAACGTCAGTTGTAGGCTATATAGCTGTACAGGATTTAACGAAGATGGGCGACATAGTAAGAAGCCGGACATACGAAGCTTTCTTCCCGCTGATAGCAGTCGCTGTTATATATTTCATTTTGGCCGGACTTCTTAATACTATTGTTAATATCATTCAATTAAGAATCACTCCGTCAAGGAGAAAGCCCGAAGACATTTTAAAAGGCATTGACACTTCAAGGAGGTTTAAAAAATCATGATAAGAATTGAACATTTAAAGAAAGTATATCCGAATGTCACGCCGCTTTCTGATGTAAATGCAGAGATTAACGCCGGCGATGTTATATCGGTGATAGGCCCTTCGGGGACAGGAAAATCTACTCTGCTGCGCTGTATAAATCTGCTGGAACGTCCGGACGGCGGAAAAATATACTTTGAGGACGAAGAAATCACAAGCCCAAAATGCGATATTTACAAAATCCGTCAGAAAATGGGAATGGTCTTCCAGCAGTTCAACCTGTTCGGACATTTAACGGTAATCGAAAATATCATGCTTTCTCCCGTTAAGCTCAAAGGCGAGTCCAGACAGGAAGCGTTCGACAACGGAATGAAGCTCTTGTATCAAGTAGGCCTCCCGGAAAAATATTTAAACTACCCCAATGAATTATCAGGAGGACAAAAACAACGAATAGCAATAGCCCGCGCTCTTGCTATGAATCCGGATGTCATTCTGCTTGATGAACCTACAAGCGCGCTTGACCCTACAATGATAGGCGAAGTTCAGGCGGTAATACGTGAGCTTGCACTGTCCGGGAAAACAATGATCATAGTTACGCATGAAATGAATTTTGCTCGTGCTATATCCAACAGAGTTTTCTACATGGACGACGGCGGCATATACGAAGAAGGAACTCCGACTGAAATCTTCACAAAACCAAAACGCGAAAGAACACGAAGATTTATAGAACACCTTCACGTCTTGGAGTTCAACGTCAAAGACGGCATGTTTGATTTTCCCGGAGCTGTGTCTGCGATTGATATTTTCTGTCATAAAAATATGATAGGCGTTAAGCAGACAATGAAGCTTCAGCTTGCCATTGAGGAATTAATGCAAGGGATCTTGATACCTTCGCCCAATATCAGGAACATTTATGCGGCTATTGAACATTCAGAGGAAAACGGGAAAATTACTCTTGAAGTTAAATACGACGGGCCTTTAATGAATCCTGCCGATGGAGATAAAGTATCGTACTCATTATTAAAAGCAGAAACTTCTGATATTCAGCACACAGCAGAAGAGGCCGGCGGTTTTACGAACAAAGTAAAAATCTTAATGCTGTAAGATAATTTGCTAAGAAAGGATTTTTTATGCTGGAAATTTTCAGTGCCCTCCCTGCGGGCGGAACTGTCTTTAATGTATTGGCCGTAGTCTTGGGAAGTTTAACAGGGCTTGCGGCCGGGAAATTTATTCCGGAGAAACTCAATGGAACGATTTTTAATTGCCTTGGGCTCTTCACAATGTACATTGGAATTAACATGAGTCTTAACACAAAAAATTCTATTGCAGTTTTATTAAGCCTAGTGTTAGGAGCGATAATCGGCGCGCTGCTTGGGATCGAAGATAAATTAAATAATCTCGGCGATACTTTGAAAAGCAAATTTAAATCTTCGGACTCAAAATTCACTGAAGGCTTTGTGAATGCGACTGTATTATTCTGCGTCGGCTCAATGGCAATTATAGGAGCGTTTGAGGACGGCCTGCGGCACAACCCTGAAATTTTAATCACTAAAGGCATAATGGACGGGATAATTTCGGTTTTATTTGCCGGGTCTTTGGGAGTTGGAGTAATTTTTTCGGTCGTGCCTCTTGCGGTTTATCAGGGAGCTTTGACTTTCATAGCTATCTGGGCGGCTCCCTTAATAACAGAAGAAATGTACGGGAACATCTCCGGCCTTGGAGGTCTTATGATTTTGGGCATAGGCTTGAATCTTTTAAGAATTACAAAGCTAAGGCTCGGAGATATGCTCCCGGGATTGCTGCTCGTGATTTTTTTCTCAATGATTTTTTAATTTTTTTTAGCTGCAACCCCCTCCGGCCTTTCAGCCACCTCCCCAAGGGGAGGCTTTGTGTAGCAGGAATCTTAGCCTCCCTCGGGGGAGGGTTTTTGGCGGGCCGCTTGCGGTGGTGGGGGTTATTTCTAAAAAAATTTCTTTAACTACACCCCCTCCGGTTCACTTCGCTCACCACCTCCCCAAGGGGAGGCTTAATTAGAACTACCACACAGCCCCCCTTTTAAGGGGGGAGGGCCGCTTGCGGCGGGGGGATTCCTTAAAACAACCCCCTCCGGCCTTTGGCACCTCCCCAAGGGGAGGCTTTTTTTAATCTTCATACAGTCTTCCTTCCAGCGGAGCAAGCTCTGAAATTTTCGGCTCGGCCTCACTGCTGAAAATAATTTTCTTGACTGCAAGCTCCGCCGGAATCTTAACGGGCTTGTCCGTAAAATTAACAAGCGTCGTAATCTTTTCATTGCTCAACGAACGCTCGTAAGCAAAAACTTCTTCGCTATCCGGATAAATCTCACGGTAATCTCCGGCAATCAGTGCCCTGTAATCCTTTCTCAAGGCCGAAAGCTTTTTATAAAAATTCAAAACAGAGTCGGGGTCTTTCTCTTCAGCCTCGGCGTTAATCTCTTTATAGTTCACGTTGACAGGAAGCCAAGGCGTTCCGGAACTGAAACCGGCGTTGGCTTTGTTGTTCCATTGTATAGGCGTTCGGGCATTGTCGCGGCTGAAGTACCTTACAAAATTCATTGCTTCGTCATGCGTGAAGCCCTCCTCGATCGCAAGATCATATTGACCTCTTGAAGAAATATCGTCGTAATCTTTTATATTGTTCCAAGATACGTTACTCATTCCAAGCTCTTGGCCCTGATAAATAAACGGAGTCCCCCGAAGAGTCATTAACACCGTAGCCAATGCCTTGGCCGCCTTCTTAGAGTCAAAACTTGCAGGGAAGAAATGATTGACGCTGCGGGGCTGATCGTGATTCTCAAAGAAGACAGGATACCAACTGCTGCGCGTAGCGTTTTGGCTTGCAGTTAGGACGCGTTTTAAATCCGTAAGCTTCCAGTCCTTTGTATAGCACCATGTTTCTATGCCTTCAAAAGATAAATTCACATGACTGAACTCAATCAGCATATCAAAGACTCCCCGATCTCCTACCCAATCGCCAAGCTCTTCGGGTTTAACCCCGTTTGCTTCGCCTACTGTGAAGATGTCATGACCTTCTCTTATTTTGCGCTTGAACTCACGAAGAAAATTCAAAATCCCCGGCTGATTTACCGTCATTGTATGAATATTAACAGTGCCGTCCTTAGCATCGGGCTGGCCGTCAAGAAATTCCGCGGGCTTTTTTATATAAGGTATAGCGTCAACCCTGAAGCCTCCGACTCCTTTTGAAATCCAAAAGTTAGCCGCATCGTATAAGGCTTTTCGTACTTCGGGGTTTTCCCAGTTTAAATCCGGCTGCTGAACTGCGAAAGTATGTAAATAATATTGCTGTCGTTCTTCGTTCCAAGTCCAGGCACTTCCGCCGAAGATTGCGCGCCAGTTCGTAGGGGCTTGGCCGTTGGGCTTGGGATCGCGCCAGATGTACCAGTCAGCCTTGGGATTGTCGCGGCTTGACTTGGACTCTAAGAACCAAGGGTGCTGATCTGAAGTATGATTGAAAACGAGATCCATAATGATTTTAATATCGCGCTTGGCCGCCTCGCTCACAAGCTCATCAAAATCTTTCATGCTCCCGAACAAGGGATTAATATCAGTGTAATTTGAAATGTCGTAACCGTTATCGAACATAGGCGAAGGGTAAACAGGAGTTATCCAGATTGACGCAATGTCTAAATCTTTCAGATAGTCAAGCTTTTCAGTTATGCCTTTAATATTTCCTATCCCGTTTCCGTCAGTGTCAAGAAAGCTTTTCGGGTAGACTTGATAAAGCGGACGGGTCTGCCACCATTTTAAATTCTGCATTGTCTTAATTCCTTCCTTGAGTTTTAAAATTCTTTTGACGCTCTCGTCAATTCTTTTTTCTGAAAGCCTCCCGGATTTTACGGCGCTCAAGATTCCTTCAAAGGCTTCACGGTAATCGTAAGGCAATAAAATTAAATCTATGCCAGCCTCAACCGCAAGTACGGCCGCTTCACCTGAAGAATATTTTTCAGTGATTGCTTCCATGCTCATAGCGTCAGTTACTATTACGCCGTCATAGCCAAGCTCTTTTCGTAATTTGTTCGTGAGAAGTTCATGAGAAAGAGTTGCAGGTACGTCGTCAATTTTTTCAAGGCTTATATGCGCTGTCATTATCGCGTCGGTCTTGGAAAAATTTTCTTTGAAAGGAATTATCTCAAGTTTTAATAATTGCTCCCAAGTCTTATAAATCTCTACTG
The DNA here is from genome assembly GCA_017450825.1 of Synergistaceae bacterium. Lineage (GTDB taxonomy): Bacteria > Synergistota > Synergistia > Synergistales > Aminobacteriaceae > JAFUXM01. The sequence goes on along the minus strand of JAFSSV010000167.1, from coordinate 3,743 downwards.
TTCCTTTGTGAGTATCAAGCTTGGTGTCGCCGTGTCCGGGAAAATGTTTTATGCAGCCGGCGACTCCCTGTGAGTGCAGGCCCTCAAGGAATTCGCTTACGTTCTTTGCAACTGTCTTAACGTCCGAGCCTAAGGCCCTGTCGCCTATGACAATATTTTCGGGATTGGTATTTACATCCGCAACGGGCGCGAAGTCAAAATTAAATCCGTACTCCCTTAAATATTTTCCGATTACAGCTCCGGCCTCACGGGCTTGGCCCTGCTTGGCAATTTCTTCGGGGCTTTTGAATTTTTTGACTTTAAAATTTTTTGCGTTTGCTATGCGCGAAATTTTCCCGCCTTCTTCATCGACTGCAATAATCGGAATGATTCGCCCGCCTGAAGCTTGATTTAAATCGCGCGTGAAAGTTTTAAGCTGCTCGGGGTCGCTGATATTTTTTTTGAATAAAGCGAAGCCTCCGGCCGGGTATTCTTTCAAAGTAACGAGCATATTAGAAGTAAAAGCTTTAGTTCCGGCTGCTTTTGTGTCGTTTATTTCGTCAAGGGTCAGGTTAATATCAAGGGCATCAGGGCGAATTAAAAAAAGCTGTCCGACTTTCTCACGTAGTGAAAGAGATTTCAAAAGTTCTTCGGGGTTAGCGCCTGCCTCACAGCACGAGGCAAGAACAAAAATTAAAAATAGAACGAGCGCTGAAAATTTTTTAATCGCTAAAAAATTTTTTCTCATAACAATTTTTCCTCCTGTAAAAAATTTGCTTAAAGTATTATTGATAATGCTATTATAAAAAAAATTTAATTAAGGGGGAAATTTCTATGTCATTTTTAGGCGAAGAGATCGGCAAGCTCGGCTTCGGGTTAATGCGTTTGCCGGGAAGTAATGAAGGCAAGATCGACATCGAGCAGACAAAACAAATGGTCGATGAATTTTTAGCGGCGGGCTTCACGTATTTTGATACTGCTTGGGCGTATCCGGGGAGTGAGGACGCTGTGAGGCAGGCTCTTGTTGAGCGATACCCGCGGGAAAAATTTCAGCTTGCCACAAAGAACGCGGCTTGGATAAACTGCAAGACACGCGAAGACGCTATCGAACAGTACAAGACTTCATTAAAGCAAAGCGGAGCGGGTTACTTTGATTTTTATCTGCTTCACAATCTCGGTGACTCACGTACGAAAGTTTTTGAGGACTTCGATCTCTGGAATTATTTTCTTAACGAGAAGAAGGCCGGGAAGATTAAACACTTGGGCTTTTCTTTTCATTCTACACCGGAACAGCTTGAAGAAATTTTAACGGCTCACCCTGAAGCAGAATTTGTACAGCTTCAAATTAATTATGCGGATTGGGAGAGTCACGCTATTCAGTCGCGTGCCTGTTATGAAGTTGCGCGCAAGCATAACAAGCCAGTAATAATAATGGAACCTGTTAAGGGCGGCAACTTAGCCACGCCTCCGGAGAGCGTTGAAAAGATTTTGAAGGCTGCTGATCCTGAAGCGTCTTGTGCGTCATGGGCTGTGAAATTTGCGGCGGATCTTGAAGGAGTTATCACTGTTCTTTCCGGAATGTCAAGCCTTGAACAGATGCGCGATAATCTTTCATACATGAAGGGCTTTAAGCATTTAACGCCCGCACAGAAAAAAGTTATTGAAGCAGCACGCGTTGAGCTTGCGAAGATTCCTGTTATTCCCTGTACGACCTGCAATTACTGTTCAAAAGTCTGTCCAATGGACATAGGGATCTCCGGATCTTTTACGGCATTGAACATGTACACGCTCTACGGAAATTTTGCCAGCGCCAAGAATCAAGAGAACTGGCTTGTAGCCGGTCAAGGTCACAAGCACGCCAGCGAGTGTGTAAAGTGCGGCGCATGTGAAGCGGCTTGCCCGCAGCATATAAAAATCCGTGACGAGTTAGAAAGAGTCGCTGAAACTTTTAACGTATAAAATTTTTTTAAACACCTACTCTCTTACTTTAACCCCTCTGACCTCACTTCGTAGCCTTCGGCGTTTCGCGACCACCACCTCCCCTTTCAGGGGCGGCAAGGAACGTAGCAGAAATAGAAGGACTCCTTGCGCCCCCTGTTAAGGGGAAGAGGGCCACGAAGTGGCGAGGGGGTTATTTCTAAAAAAATTTTTTTTAATTACAACCCCCTCCGGCCTTTCAGGCCACCTCCCCAAGGGGAGGCTTTGTGTAGAAAAAATAAGAGCCTCCCTCGGGGGAGGGCCGGACAAAAAAACGCTTGCGGTGGTGGGGGTTGCTTTCATAGATGGCCAACGAAGTGGCGAGGGGGTTATTCTAATTAAAATGTTTTCTTCTTTTTTAATTGTCCTTACGTTCATTTCAATTTTCCCTGTTCCAGAAAAATTTTTGCCGGACTGGAGCGAAAAGAACTTAAAATTTTTTTCGGTCATGCTTCCTGTTGTAGGAATTTTGTTCGGGCTTTCATGGCAGGGAATTTTTTTTGTGCTTGAAAAGATCTCCGGGCTTTCAGAAATTTCCCGGGGATTTTTGTTTATGCTGCTAACATTAATTTTGACGGGCGGTCTTCACATGGACGGCTTTATGGATACATGCGACGCTATTTTTTCGCGGCGTGACCGTGAGACTCGTTTAAAGATTCTTTCTGATACACATGCGGGATCTTTTGCTGTGATTGGCTGCTGTGCTGTCATGATGTCGAAGACTTTTTTATTTGCTGAATTGCTTTCAATTAAAAATAATAATCACGAAATAATTTTTTTTATTCCTGTCTTATCGCGGTTGGGGATGTCATTGCTTTTAAATAATTTGCCTTTTGCCAAGACAGGAGGGCTGGCGGTAATTTTGGGATCTTCTTCGCAACGAAGGAAGGGCGACGGAATTTTTTTAATAGCTTTAATGATTTTGTTAGGCTTTAAGACTTTTGGGCTTATAAAAATTTTTCCGGTTATATTTCTTTTGAGTTTAGTATTTTGGGGTTGGGTATGTAAAAAAATTTTCGGCGGTATCACGGGGGATTTATTAGGGGCGTTTGTGGAGTTTTCGGAAGTAATAATGTTAGGAGGGGCGGTGATTATGAGTTGCATTTAATTTTAGGCGGGCGTTATATGGGCAAGAGGACTCGGGCTGAAAAAATTTTCGGGCCGTTTGAAAAAATTTATGACTTGGAACAGATAGACCCGGAAGAGCTCCCCGTCCTTTCTGATAAAAAAAAATCTCTTGTAATGAATCTTCAGGCCGGAGTAAAAAAATTATTATTAAAAAATCTTTTGCCTTTAAAATTTTTTGAGGAGCGCATGGAATTTTTGGGAGCTTGTGCGATTACGGGCGATGAAATTTCCAGCGGAGTTATTCCTGTTGATAAGTTTGAGCGTCAATGGCGTGATGAAACGGGCCGGGTATATCAATTTTTTTCGAGCCGGGCCGACTCGGTTGAAAGAGTTTTTGCGGGCTTGGCAATAAAATTAAAATGACTTGCGTTAGTCACGCGTGACATATGCGTGACAAAATTTTTTTTAGTAATACCTCCACCACCGCAAGCTGGCCTTTTGGAGGGCAACCCCCCTCGCCGCAAGCTTGGCCCTTTTGGAGGGCAACCCCCCTGTCAACAAGTTGACATCCCCCCTTTCAGGGGGGACGAGAGAGTCCTTCGAAATCTTCTATTTTTTTAACACTCTTGCCGCCCCTGAAAGGGGAGGTGGCCGAACGAAGTGAGGTCGGAGGGGTTGTAGTTTAAAAAGAATCGAATTAACAGAACGAAAATTATTTT
>JAFSSV010000166.1 GCA_017450825.1 Synergistaceae bacterium | reverse complement strand
GCAGGAAGAAGACAAACTCGTTCTCACTTTATCGCCGGCAGGCTTGAAGTACGACACAATTTTTTCTGTAATAATTATTGAAGAAAATGACTTTAATAAATGGTGGCAGGATTTTCCTTTTTACGGCAATATCAATAAGGACGGGATAGTATTATGGAACAAAAAAGCCGCGTAGAGTTATCAAAGTATCGTTTTGAAAAAGCACCTTAAAAGTAATAAACTCCTCCGCCTCATTTCATTCGGCACCTCCCCTTACACAGTGGAAGCAAGGGGTAGAGGGAATAAAAGATGTCGAAGAACTCACTTGCGCCCCGCCGTCCCTGTAAGGGAAGGGGGATCGCTTGCGGTGGAAGGGTTGGGGGAGAGGGCCACGAAGTGGCGAGGGGGTTGCTTTTAAACACATGGGTTTTATAGAAAATAAACTGTGCTTGCTATACCATACGCCCGTATTTAGAATCAAAATGGAAAAGTCTTCAAATTTCAGGTGATAATCAAAATGAAAAAGCTTAAAATTTTTTTAGCGTGTATTTTATTTATAATTCTTTCTGCTCCGGCAAGGGCCGCAAATTTTCAAGAGGCTCTTGTGAGCGCTGATGCCTTGCTCAAGAAAAATAATTTTTTGCTTGACGAAGAAATCCATCAGATCTATGAACGCGAACAAACCCCGGACGCTTTGATAAAATTATCAGCTCAACAACAACAGGAACTCGTCGAAAATCTAAGACGCTTCAAAAATCTTAACGCCTCACGATCTCTTGAATACGGACGCGACATTCAAGACCCTTTAGTTCGTTCGCTCTATCAGGACAGAGTTTTTAATAATTTAATGCTTCGTACTAATACCGAACTTGCCAAAAGGTATGGCATAATGCGCGGAGATATTTTCAACGTTGAATTACACTTCTCTTTCTCAAACAACAACGGAAATTTTTTATGGAAATAAATTTTTTTAGTTAGAAGGAGTGAATTTTAAAAGTGAACGAGTTACAGGTAACAACCTCACGGACTTGGGCAGAAATAAATCTTGACGAACTGGAACATAACGTAAAGGTCTTACGAAAAATTCTTAACCCGGACGCAAAATTCTTAGCAGTCTGCAAAGCTAACGCTTACGGTCACGGCCTTACAGACTGTGCAAAAAAATTTCAAGCCTGCGGAGCTGACTGGCTCGCCGTTGCCGCCGTCCCCGAAGGAGTCAAACTGCGTGAGGCCGGAATAACTATCCCGATTTTATGCTTGGGCCAGACTAATCCCGATATGGCTCCGTTAATTTGTGAGTATGATATTACTCAAGCAGTAGGCTCGCTTGAAAACGGACAGACCCTTTCAAACTTCGTCGCTGTTCAAAAAAAATCTATAAAGATTCATGTCAAGATTGACACCGGCATGAGCAGGACGGGCTTTTACTGGCCGGAAAATAATAAAGATAAAGAACAGACCGCCCTTGAAATCAAAAAGCTTTGCAGCTTGCCCGGGCTTGAGGCCGAGGGAATTTTCACTCACTTCGCCGCCGCTGACGATGACGAAAATTTTACGGCCTTTCAGATAAAAAAATTTCTTGAAGCTAACGAGTACTTAAAAAATCTTGGGCTTTCTTTCAAATTAAAACATGCCGCAGCAAGCGAAGGAATTTTAAAATATCCGGAGGCTCATTTAAACATGGGACGCTTCGGGCTTGTTCTTTACGGTTACGCTTCGACGGTCACAGGCAACGAAGGGAGCGATTTAGATCTTCATCCGGTCATGAAAGTTAAAAGCAAAATTACAGCTGTAAGAAAATTACCCGCCGGCGCAACTATCAGCTACGGCCGAACGTATAAATTAAAACGCGACTCGCTTATAGCAGTCTTGCCTGTGGGATATGCTGACGGACTCTTCAGGACTCTTTCAAATAATTTCAGCGTGAAAATTCATGATACCCTTTGCCCTATTCTTGGCCGGGTCTGTATGGATATGACGATGGCGGACGTGACGGACGTTAAAGAAGAAGTCAAAGCCGGGGACGTTGCGACTATCTTTGACGGTGATTTAATCCCCTTGGCCGCGAAGAACGCCGGGACTATTATTCATGAGATAGTCTGTTCGCCTTCACAGAGAGTCCCGCGGGTCTATCTGGAAAAATAATTAATATACTCAGCACAATTAAGAAACTATAACCCGATGGCGAACGCAAGCGGCCTTTTTTAAAGACCCCCACCACCGCAAGCGGTTCCCCT
>JAFSSV010000165.1 GCA_017450825.1 Synergistaceae bacterium | reverse complement strand
GCTCCTGTAGAGTTCTCAAATTTTGAGGGAGCTGACACTATCAAAGTAGCTGTTACTGGCGATATGCCTCCGATTGATTATATTTCAGAGGAAGGGAAGCCGGCAGGTTATAACACGGCTGTATTATCTGAAATTGGCCGCCGTCTTCAGAAAAATATCGAGCTCATTAACATTGAAGCCGGAGCACGTAGTGCCGCTCTTTCCTCAGAACGAGTCGATATAGTTTTCTGGTACAGAACTACACAAGGCGTAACGATCCCCAAAGAGGCCGGCCTTGAAGGAGAAAATCCACTCGATAACGCTATAAAGGACAAAACAGAAGGCGTTATTCTTTCTGCGCCGTATTATGAATGGAATAAATATCTCGTGCTTATATACGATTAACGAACGAATTAATTTAGTTTAAATCTTATAGTCGCCCCTTATAATTAAGAGGCGGCTTTTTTTATTGCCAAAAATTAATTTATATTTATAAAGAGGAAAAATCATGTATGACTTTGAATTTGAAAAAGACTTTGGCCCTGAATGGAAATTAATGTCGCAAGTGTCGCGCCCTTCACGTTACTGTGGGAGCGAATGGCGGCCTTATAAAAAAATTAACTGGAACGAGGCAAGTTTAAAAATCTGTCTGGCCTTCCCAGATGTCTATGAAACCGGAATGAGCTACTACGGCTTTCAAATTATTGAAGGCTTCATAAATTCACTTCAAAAAAATTTTTTAGTTGACCGCGCTTATTGCCCTTGGCCCGATATGGAAAATTTAATGCGCGAAAATAATTTGCCTTTAACTTCAATTGAAGGCAAACGGCCTTTAAACGAGTTCGATATTATCGCCTTTACTTTGCCTCATGAAACAAGCTACACAAATATTTTGAGCATGATTAATCTATCAGGACTCCGTGTATGCAATTCAGAGCGCGAAAAAAATTCTCCGATTGTCATTGCCGGAGGTTATGGAGCATATACGCCGGAAGTTTTAAGCGATTTTATTGACGTTTTTTGTGTGGGAGAAGCTGAAGCACTCCTTCCCCCGCTGCTTGAACTTCTTGAAAATCTCAAGGGCCTTGACAAAGATAACAAGCTCAAAGAAATCTCAAAGCTCCCGGGATTTTATGTGCCTTTATTTTTTCAGGAAGGCCAAGTAATAGAAAGACAGATAACAAAAAATTTTTTCAAGCTGGACTCTATGATAGTTCCGAGTATAAATATCGTTCATGACAGAGCAGCTGTAGAATTATTCAGAGGCTGCGGAAGGGGCTGCAGATTTTGCCAGGCCGGAATGGTTAATCGTCCTGTCCGCGCCCGTTCGGTTGAAGAGGCTTCGGACTCGATTTTAAAAATTATAAACTCTACAGGCTGGGAAGAGATTGGCCTTTTGTCTTTAGCGTCTTGCGATTATCCGGGAATTGAAAAATTAATTGACAGTCTTTCGCCGACTCTCAACGAGCACCGGGCAAAGTTGAGCCTTCCTAGTTTGAGAATGGACGGATTTTCTATAGGGCTTGCGGAAAAATTAGAGGGCCTGCGCTCAAAACACGGCGGAATAACTTTCGCTCCCGAAGCCGGAACTCAAAGACTCCGTGACGTAATTAACAAAGGCATTAACGAAGATATGATTACAAAATGCCTTAACGAAATTTTTTCGCGGGGCTGGGAGCGTGTGAAATTATATTTCATGATGGGACTTCCAACGGAGACTCAAGAAGATCTTGAGGCTATCGCTGAAATTTCTTACAGGGCTTTAAAGCTTGCCCGTTCGCTTGGACGAAGAAGAGCAAGTGTAAGCGTCAGCGTGTCGGGTTTTGTTCCTAAGGCTCACACTCCTTTTCAATGGGAGCGGCAAAATTCCATTCAAGAATTACAGGAGAAGGGACGCTATATAAAATCTCTTGTTCATGACAGAGCACTTACTATAAATTATCACGAACCCGAACAGACTTTTCTTGAAGGCGTTTTGTCGCGCGGCGATAAAAAAACTTGCCGGGTGATTCAAAAAGCTTGGGAGGCCGGAGCGCGTTTTGATAACTGGACGGAATATTTTAATTTGACGCGATGGCTTGAGGCGTTCGAGTCATGCGGTCTTGATCCCGCGGATTATACAAGGGAACGGGGCGAAGCTGAAAAATTGCCTTGGGATTTTATAAGCGTAGGGCTTAATAAAAATTTTCTTCTTCGTGAGCGTCACAAAGCCTACAGTCACGAACTCACTACAGATTGTTATGAAGGCTGCGCGGCTTGCGGCTTGCGGTGTGAGCATGTCAAGCCGTTGACTTAGGAATTTGAGGACGTGATTTAAAATTTGCTTGTATGGATTTATGAACTTCGCTTATAAATTTTTTATCTAAATCGGAAAGTTCGTAATTTTTTCTGTAGATCAAAACATCGTTATATGCTTTCAAATTATCGGGACATTCGCGCTGAACGAGTCCATGGCATTCTAAAATTCTTTTGGGGATAGGAGAAACCCACATAAAAGTATCTGGATTTTCAGATAGAAGGTCGAACTGTGTGCCGCGTTCAAAGACAAAAATTCTGCGCTCAATATCGTCCGGGAGTTCTTCTTTTTTGACAATCGAAAGAGGCAGCGAAGGAACAAAAGGGTCGGCATGAGCAATCTCAATAAAATTATTAAGCTCTTGAAAATGAATTTCTTTTTTATTAGCTAGAGGGCTTTTCTTGCTCATGATTAGAACATAATGAAATTTCACAACTAACTCATGCTCGAGTCCTTTTTCCTGGAAAGTTTCGTTGAAGTATTTATCATAGCCGGAAGCGTATCGGACTATGCCAAGCTTGTAATCGACTTCTAAAATATTTTTAATAGCGCGGTAAGGATTAGTTTCTTTATAATAAATTTCTACGGGATCTTGGCCGATGTTACGTGAAAATTCTACGAAGGCTTCGGCGATATAACTTGCCCGGGGAACAGAAATTGAGAATTGTTTTTTGTCAGGTAGAGCGGACTTGAAAGTCTGTTCTACTTCGTCAATTTGTTCAAGAATTTTTTTCGCATAGTGTATAAATTCTTCGCCGCGTTTTGTGAGAGTCATACCTTTGGAGGATCGATCAAATATCATTATCCCCAAGTCTGCTTCAAGTTCTTTAATTGAACGGCTTAAATTAGGAGGTGCTATTAATAATTCTTCTGAAGCTTTGTTCAGTGAACCAATGTTAGCAACCTCGACAGCATATTTCATGTGTAATATATTCAGTTCAAAGATCTCCTATCATTCCTTTCTTAATCTTAATCCCAAAAATTTTTTTCGGAATAATCAAATCTGGCAAGCTGGTATTATCAAAGTGTATAACTTATTCTTATCTTTGTTAATTATTCCGAATAAAGATTAAATCCATATAATTAAATATGCTAAGGCGGACAAAAAAAGAAGGACATCTTATGCAAATTTTCCTAATAAAGCCCTCTTTTTTGTTGGCTAAATTAAAACCCTTGAAGTACAGGAGTCTTTCGAGGCTCCTGTTTTTTTATTGGGGCTTATATTTTTTGATAATGCCAGCATGAACTTTTTTATAATTCCGCCGCCGGAGCATTTCATTTAACATTCTAATATTTAAATAAATTTTTATGAGGGGGGAATGATTTTCATGCTTGCTCCGTCATTCTATACAAAAACGGACGAGATATTAAGCCATTATCCTGCGCAAGAACGTTCACTCATTCCGATTATTCACGAAGTACAAGAGACTTATAACTATGTTCCTGTAGAGCTTTTGCCTTACATTGCAAAGCACATCGGCATAACTGAAACGAAGGCGTACAGCGTTGCAAGTTTTTATGAAAGATTTTCTTTTGAACCCAAAGGAAAATTTATTATAAGAGTCTGTGACGGTACGGCCTGTCACGTTCGGCACTCGCTGCCGGTGCTTGAGCGTTTGCGTTCGGAGCTTGGCCTAAGCGATAAAAAACATACGACTGACGATATGTTATTCACTGTCGAAACTGTGTCATGCCTTGGAGCTTGCAGTCTTGCCCCCGCTCTTATGGTTAATGAACACGTCCACCCGGCAATGACTCCGGAAAAAGCTACGGAACTTATCAAAGAACTTCGAGAGGAGGCCAAGAACGCATGAAAAAAATTCAAAGCCGCGAAGAATTAAACGAGCTTTCAAAAAAATTTGCCGAAGCAATTAAGAATGAACCCGTAAGAATTTTAGTCTGTGCGGGGACAGGGTGTCAGGCAAGCGGTTCTCTTAAAGTCTGGGAGAAAATGTGCGAGCTTGCCAAGGATACAGAAATTTCTGTAGAGTTTGCGCCCGAAATTGCTCACGATAAAAATCAAGTCGCCGTACATAAAAGCGGCTGTCTTGGATTTTGCGAACAGGGGCCGCTCGTACGTATCGAACCTCTGGGGGCACTCTACACAAAAGTTAAGCCCGAAGACTGTGAAGAAATCTTCGCTACAACCATTAAGAAGCACGAAGTACTTCACCGCCTTCTCTATAAAAATAAAATCACCGGTGAAGAATGCTTTAATCAAAGCGAAATTCCTTTCTATAAAGGACAGACCCGAGTCGTTTTAAAAACTTGCGGCACCATTGCCCCCGAGTCAATAGAAGAAGCTATAGCCGTCGGAGAATATCAGGCACTGGCAAAAGCATTATTCAGCATGACCGGCGACGAAGTTATTAAGACAGTACTGGACTCAAAATTAAGAGGACGGGGCGGCGGCGGATTCGTTGCAGGCAAAAAGTGGCAGCAGGTAGCAGGCCAGCCCGAAAAAATTCGCTATGTCGTCTGCAACGGTGACGAAGGAGATCCCGGCGCGTTCATGGACTGCTCAATCATGGAAGGCGATCCGCATAGAATGATCGAAGGAATGATAATCGCAGCTTATGCCGTCGGAGCGCAAGAAGGCTATATCTATGTAAGAGCTGAATATCCATTGGCCGTTAAAAGACTTTCGCTTGCTATTAAACAGGCGACTGAATACGGATTACTCGGCGAAAATATTTTAGGCTCGGGCTTCAATTTTAAATTAAATATCAACCGCGGTGCAGGGGCGTTTGTCTGCGGCGAAGGCAGTGCGCTCACAGCGTCAATCGAAGGCAAGCGCGGTATGCCACGAGTCAAACCTCCGAGGACTGTCGAACAGGGCCTGTTCGGAAAGCCTACAGTTTTAAATAACGTAGAAACTTATGCGAATGTCCCGGAAATAATTTTGCGCGGCGCTGACTGGTATAAAACTATAGGAACTTCAGACAGTCCCGGCACAAAAACTTTTGCCCTAACCGGAGCAGTAAGAAATACAGGACTCGTTGAAGTCCCCTTCGGTATCACTCCACGGGAAATAATTTTTAATATTGGCGGCGGTATCCGCGGCGATAAAAAATTCAAAGCCGTACAAATCGGCGGGCCTTCCGGAGGCTGTCTGACTGAAAAGCAGCTCGATGAACCGCTGGACTTCGACAGCGTTAAAAAGCTTGGAGTTATCGTTGGATCTGGCGGCTTGGTTGTAATGGATGAGGATACCTGCATGGTAGAAGTTGCCCGCTTCTTCATGGAGTTCACTCACCGCGAGTCGTGCGGAAAATGTGTTCCATGCCGTGAAGGTACCCTAAGAATGTTAGAAATTCTCGAAAGAATTGTAGCAGGTCAAGGCCGGCTTGAGGATATTGAAGAGTTACGGACTCTAGCAGATTTAATAATTCATACTGCTTTATGCGGCCTTGGCAAGAGCGCGCCTCTTCCTGTTGTAAGCACGCTGAATTCTTTTCCCGAAGAATATCTGGCACATATACAAGATAAGAAATGCCCAGCGCATGTCTGCCAGAAGTTAAAGCAGTACATAATCGATCCTGCGAAATGCAAATCTTGTTCCAAGTGTGCCAGAGGGTGTCCGGTGCAGGCTATTTCAGGCGAACGCGGAGTGCCTTACAAAATTGATCAAGCCAAGTGCATAAAATGCGGAGCTTGTATCGCGGCCTGTCCGTTCAAAGCTATTTATATCGCTTAGGAGGTGCTTAATAATGCCAGTAATGAAAATTGACGGCTACCCGGTTGAATTTACCGACGAGCCTAATATTCTTTCTGTTATAAGAAAAGCCGGAATAAATTTGCCGACGCTCTGCTATCATTCAGAACTTTCGATTTATGGAGCCTGCCGACTCTGCACGGTTGAAGATGACAAGGGGAGAATGTTTGCGTCATGTTCTGAAAGGCCGCGTGACGGTTTGAGCATAAAGACGAGTACTCCGCGGCTCGTTCGTTATAGAAGAATGTTGATTGAGTTAATGCTTGCTTCACATCATAGGGACTGCACAACCTGTGTGAAAAGCGGCGACTGTGAGTTACAAAATCTCGCACATCGTTTGGGAGTTAGTGAAGTCCGCTGGGGTTATAAGCAAAGGACTCATAAGCGTGACTTCAGCTCGCCTTCAATCGTAAGAGATCCTGATAAATGTATTTTATGCGGCGACTGCGTTAGAGTCTGTGAGGGAATTCAGGGCATTAACGCGATAGATTTTGCAATGCGCGGAACAGATGCAATGGTTATCCCGGCCTTCAATAAAGAAATTGCCAAGACCGACTGTGTAAACTGCGGACAGTGCCGTGTCGTTTGTCCGACAGGAGCAATCAGCATTAATACAAATATCCGCCCGGTTTGGGAAGCGCTTGCCGATCCTGATGTCAAAGTCTTTGCTCAAGTTGCTCCGGCCGTAAGAGTCGCCGCGGGTCAAGCCTTCGGAGGTGCTAAGGGAGAAAACGTAATGGGGAAAATCGTCGCTGCACTTCATAAGCTTGGCTTCGATGAAGTTTACGATACAACCTTCGGCGCGGATATGACAATCTTGGAAGAAAGCAAAGAATTCTTAGAGCTGTTTAAAAAGGGCGGGCCTTTCCCGTTATTTACTTCGTGCTGTCCTGCGTGGGTCAGCTTCTGTGAGAAACGCTGGCCGGAATTCGTGCCGCATATTTCAACAAGCTATTCACCGATTCAAATGCTTGGATCAATAGCTCGTGAATATTATGCCGATCCCAAAAACAACGAAGGCAAAAAAATTCTTTCGGTCGGGATTATGCCCTGCACAGCAAAGAAGGCCGAAATTCTAAGGGAAGATTTAAAGCGCGACGGTAAACAGAATATAGATTACGTTCTCACTACCGAAGAAATGATAACAATGATTAAACGTGCCGGAATTCAATTCGACAAGCTCGAAGGCGAAGCGGCGGATATGCCGTTCGGAATGGGATCCGGAGGCGGCGTTATCTTCGGGAACTCTGGAGGAGTCATGGAGGCGGCGTTACGTACTCTTTGCGAAGGGCCAGACCGTCCGGCAATCGAAGAACTTAGACAAAGCGGAGTAAGAGGCCCCAGCCCGTTGCGTGAGTTTACGTTCAATTACAAAGGCAACGAGATTAAAGCCGCAGTAGTTAGCGGGCTTGCTGAGGCTGATGCGTTGTTAAGAAGAATTAAGAACGGTGAAAGCTTCTATCATTTTGTTGAAGTCATGGCCTGTCGCCGTGGCTGCATAATGGGAGGCGGACAACCCGCCCACGCCGGCATAAGGACCAAAGAAGCTCGAAAACACGGACTTTATGAGTCAGATGTCAACACTCAAATTAAAAAGTCCAATGAAAATCCTACGGCGCTGGCGATTTATGACACTCTTATAAAAGGAAGAGAACACGAATTACTGCACAGCCATAGATAAAAAATTTTTGCCTCCCTTTAGGGGAGGTTTTTTTATTAATAACACCCTTGCCTCCCCTGAAAGGGGAGGTGGCCCAAAGGGCCGGAGGGGGGGTAGTTAAAAAAAGAATTTTTTTAGAATAACCCCCTCGCTACTTCGTGGTCCTCTCCCCCTTAACAGGGGGCGCAAGGATTTTTTCAAGATACTTTATTACCTTTACACTCTTGCCGCCCCTGAAAGGGGAGGTGGCCCAAAGGGCCGGAGGGGTTGTAGCTAGAAGAGGGGGTTGAGTCTTAAAAAAAATATTTTTCAAAGCTTTTTTTCTTATGCTAAAATTTCAGCGCTTTACAAATTTTTTATAACAGGACTGAAAATTTTTTTATGCAATCACAAAATTCAAAGAACATTCGCAACCTCGCAATCGTTGCTCACATTGACCACGGCAAGACAACTTTAATAGACTCTATCTTCAGAGCAGCTCAGACTTTCGCGGCTCATACTCAAGTAGCTGAACGCGTCATGGATAATAACCCGCTGGAACGCGAACGCGGAATAACTATCAGATCAAAACCCTGCACGGTTGAATGGAAAGGCTATTTAATTAACATAATCGACACTCCCGGCCACGCTGATTTTTCAGGGGAGGTCGAAAGAATTTTATCGACAGTAGACAGCGTTATTCTTATCGTTGACGCTAACGAAGGCCCAATGCCTCAAACCCGTTACGTTTTACAGCACGCTTTGTCTATCGGAATGAAGCCTTTAGTATTTATTAATAAAGTAGACAGAGAAGGAGCAGACCCCGACAGAGCGCTGAATTTAACTTTTGACTTATTCTTTGAGCTTGGAGCAAGCGACGAGCAGGCGGACTTTCCAGTTTTATACGGCTCCGGTTTAAACGGCTGGGCCGTGAAAGATTTAAAAGATCCAAGGCGCGATAACATGGACGATTTATTCCAAGCGATAATAGATTATGTTCCAGCGCCGGACGTTGACCCCGATAAGCCTTTCTTAATGCAGGTAAGCACTCTTGCATGGAATGAATATGTAGGGCGCATTGGCTGCGGAAAAATTCTACAGGGTCATATAAAAAAATCAGAAGCCTTTACCCGTGTTTCTACTAAATGGAATAAAGATATTCAGCGCCCCTTGCAAGGGGGAGAGGGCCAGCTTGCTGGCGAGGGGGTTGCTTCTAAAGATTGGGAGATTACGGGCAAAGAAAATGCCCGTGTTGCTCAGTTATGGGTAACCCGCGGACTCGATAGAGTCGAAGTCGACGAGGTGAGCGCCGGCGATATTGTTTGGCTTACAGGCCCGAATGAAATTGATATTGGCGATACGTTCTGCGCCGAAGAAATTTCTGATAACCCCCTCAAGCCCCTTTCAATCGAAGAACCTACGGTATCAATGTTCTTTCTTGTAAACTCCGGGCCGTTCGCCGGACGTGAGGGCCAAGCCGTAACTCTTCGACAGCTTAAAGCCCGCCTTCAAAGAGAAATGCACGTGAATGTTTCTCTTAGAATGGAAGACTTAGGAAGACCGGACGGCGTGAAAGTATCAGGACGCGGAGAATTGCAGCTCGGAATTTTAATAGAAGAAATGCGGCGCGAAGGAATGGAATTCTGCGTATCAAAGCCCGAAGTCATTATCGAATACCGCGACGGTGTTAAGTGTGAACCTTATGAGCTTGTTACTATTGACGTTCCCGAAGAATATCAGGGAATTGTCTTTGAAAAAATGTCGCGCCGTAAAGGCAAAGTCTTGAACATCGACAACCCCGACCGGGGATTATTAAGAATAGAAATCGAAATCCCTACACGCGGACTCATTGGCTATAGAGGAGAATTTTTAACAGATACCCGCGGCCTTGGCATTATGTCCAACTGCTTCAGCGGCTATAAAGAATGGGCCGGCGATTTAATCACGCGCAACAGAGGCTCACTCGTCAGCGTTGACACCGGCGAAGCGACAGCGTATCAGCTTGAAAATCTTCAAGACAGAGGAGTTTTATTTATCTCGCCCCTTGAACAGGTCTATAACGGAATGATAGTCGGCGAAAATTCCAGGCCCGGCGATATCCCCTGCAACCCTACGAAGAAAAAGCAACAGACTAACCACCGTTCAGCTACAAAAGAATTAACGACTAAGCTTGACGTTCCGCGCCGAATGTCGCT
>JAFSSV010000164.1 GCA_017450825.1 Synergistaceae bacterium | reverse complement strand
GATTTTAAGTCCCGTGTGTCTACCATTCCACCAGCCCGGCGAATCAACGCAGAATATTTTATCTTACATATCCCTAAGCGTCAAGCGTTGACTTTTTAAATTTTACTGATAAAATTCTTACTCGTTTGAAGAAAACGATTACACAAAAATTTTGGGGAATGGTGCAACGGCAGCACGCCTGACTCTGGATCAGGTAATCGGGGTTCGAATCCCTGTTCCCCAGCCAGAAAATTTTAGAAGACGGAAGATACTAATCCCCCTGTTCAGATTTAAAAACTGGACAGGGGTTTTTGTATGCAAAAATTTTTTTCAGGGGGAATTCTTTTTCATGCTTGGCTTCATTTTTTTATACGTCGCAATTTTAATCGCGCTCGGCGCTCTTATCGGACGCAAGGCAAAAGGCGCAGCAGATTTTTTTGTCGGAGGACGCAGCTTTAATTCCGGCCTCCTCTTCACTACTCTGATAGCCGCTAACCTCGGCGCAGGGTCAACAGTCGGTGTTGCAGCTCTGGCCTATCAACACGGCATAAGCGCTTGGTGGTGGATAGGTAGCGCCGGGATAGGCTCGTTAATCCTGGCGTTCATAGTCGGGCCAAAAATCTGGCGGATTGCACACGAAAATAATTTTTATACGCTTAGCGATTATCTTGATAAGCGTTACAGCAAATTTTTTTCGGGAGTTATCGCCTTCATGATGGCCGCAGGAACTCTCGCGCTCTTCGCTGGACAGTTATTAGGGATCGCCTGGATACTTGAAACCGTTGCTCAAGTCCCTAAAGCTCAAGGCGTAATAATCGGGGCAATCGTAACTACTCTTTACTTCGCCGCAGGGGGACTCCTTTCAAGCGCAATCGTAAATATTTTAGAAGTCGCCGTGATCTTGCTCGGCTTTATTATCGCCTTGCCCTTCGTCTGGAATTTTTCCGGCGGCCTTGAAGGAATCCAAGCTAAAGTCCCTAACCCTTCATACTTTGATTTTTACGGCATGGGAAGCACGGCGATAATAGGCTATATAGTAATGTTAGTGCCGTCGTTTTTTATTTCGCCCGGCCTGATTGGGAAAGTCTTCGCGGCCAAAGATGAACGCGCTATAAAAATCGGGACAGCTTTAAACGGACTCGTTCAGTTAATTTTCGCAATCATTCCCGTTATTATTGGTATGGCGGCGTTCGCCTCTTACCCTGACTTAACAAGAGCTGACCTCGCGCTTCCTACGGCTATGAAGAACATGATGCCGTTCTTCGCGGCTTCGCTTGCCCTTGCAGGAATTTTTGCAGCAGAAGTCAGCACGGCCGATACAGTTTTATATATGCTTGCGGGCTCGTTGGTCAATGATATTTATAAGCGCTTCTTTAATCCAGAAATCTCCGACAAAAAATTATTAAGGCTTTCAAGAGTCGTGAGTTTAGTCTGCGGAGTCGCCGGAGTAATTTTAGCTTTGAGGCTTGAAAGTATTATCTCGGCCTTAACTATTTTTTATTCGCTCATGAGCGTGTCGCTTGCTGCGCCGTTAGTCTTTGGATTATTTACGAAGAAGGCTTCGAACTTCGGAGCTATCCTTTCGGCCTTGGCCGGAGTCGCGCTCACGTTGTTCATAACTTTCTATCGAAGCCCCGAAGGACAGATAAATATTTTTGTCGGGACTCTGGACACTCTTAAACATGTAATTGATTTTGGATTCGTCACGCTCAACGCGTCAACGTGCGGAATAATTTTCTCGTTCGTTGTAATGAGTCTAAGTTTGATCTTCTCACCGAAAAAGTAACTGAAAATTTTTAGGAAGGCCGAGTCGTTTCGCAAGAGGCGACTCGTTTTTTTTATTTTTTATTTTTGAATCGGGCTTCGTAAAATCTGAAAGGCTCTGGAGATTTTAAAGATCTTTGTAGCTGATAAAGTAGCTGATAAAACTCTCGGGTCTTGGAGGAAAATTTTTAAGCAACCCCTCCGGCCTTTGGGGAGGCTTTGCGGTGGTGGGGGTCTTTAAAGATAGTATATAATAACATTCAAAAAATTTATCACGATTATCAGGTGAGAATATTCGTCATGAAAAATCTAAGACAATGTACTTTAATTTTGTTGTTAATCTTTATTGTACCGGGGATCTCTTCGGCTTCAGTGAAGATGACTCTCCCGGAATATCTCAAAGAAATTTTGCTTAACAATCATTCTTTGAGGGCAGGAGCAAAAAATGTTGAGGCAGATTATTATTCCGTCCTCGCCTCCGTAGGCAATCAACGCCCCAGCATCAGCGCTAGCGCTACAGGCTCATGGGCAAGCCGTCAAAGCTCAGGCAATCAAGCTCAATCAAACGTCTTCGCAGGATCTACAGCAATAAGACTCACTCAACGCATTGACATTTCCAGAACTTTCAGCTTGACCGAAAAGCAAAATATCTTAGGCTACGAAGTAAGCCGCGCAAATTTCAATAACAACGTAAATAATTTAATAGCCGGCGCTGAACAGACTTGGTGGAGCGCAGTTCTCGCCAGAGAAAATATGAAGCTGCAGCGCGATATTTTGTTACAGCGGGCAGAAAACAACAGAGTCACCCTTGAAAAATATAATCAGGAATTAGTTCCGAGACTCGACGTTGTTAGAAGCGAAGCTCAAGTGGTCGAAGCCGAGTCACTCGTTAAGACAGCAGAAACACTTTACTTGAATTTATTGGCCGAACTTTCTTACATGGCCGGCGGACTCGACGTTGAACCCGTCGAAGAAGAATTAAAAGTCCCCGAGTTCGACGTAATTTTAAATTATGACGAGGCACTCGAATTCCGCCCGGACGTTAAAGCCGCAAAGCTTACACTTGAACGCGCTAAGATCGTAAGAAATCTAGCCGCTAAAGGTCTATCGCCTACGCTCGATTTCGCTTTCCAGTTCACTCCGTGGTCTGACCCCGAAGCTTTCGCAACGCCTAACAGTCATCAGGCCGGCGCGTCGCTGAATCTTTCTATTCCTATTTCAGACGGTAATCAGACTAAATACAGAGTCATGAACACTGACAGACTCATTCAGGCCGCCGAGTCAAATTTGCAGGCTTTGAAAGAAGCTACGAGGCGCGATATTGCCGTCGCTATGAATAACTGGCGCAACGCGTCAACTTCCGAACAAGACAAAAAGCGACAGGTCGAACGCTCCGAAGAAGAATTAAGAATCACTGAACTTATGTACTCCGAAGGCATGGGCGCGCAGATTGATTTAATCAATGCCCAGACTGCTTATCAGGCCGTCAAGACAGAATACCTTGACGCTATTAAAGATATGTATGTAGCTCTTGTCGACCTTAAAAAAGCTATAGGCGATTATTCCCCCGAAGAAGACGGAACTTGGCGCGAAGCCGTGACTGTCTACGGCAAGGGAAATAATATTCTTGGCGAAACAGGTCTGAAAACTTTAAGGACTCATTCAAAAAAAGCTAAAGAAGCCAAACAGGCTGAAACTGTTAAAGACGAATGAGAAAAATAAAAAAAATCTTTTGCTTTGTAATTTGTCTGCTGCTTATAGCGTCAAGCGTTGCCGAGGCAAATTCAAGAGCTAAAATAAAAAATATCGTCGCCCTTTTCACGCGCGTTAATCCGGCTTTAAGCTCCTCACGCGCTACTGATTACGCAAAGGTCATAATCAAAGCAAGCGAAAAATATAAACAGGATCCCTATATAATCGCGGCTATGATCGTTCACGAGTCCACTGTAAACGAGAAGGCTATCTCAAAGGGCGGCGATTACGGCCTCATGCAGGTACGCTGGAAAGTTCATGCTAAGGCAATAAAGCAGCAATACCCAAGCGTCAAGAATGCCAAGGATTTTTTAAGTCCCAGATTTAATATAATGTTCGGGACAAGAATTTTATCCGAGTGCATGAATAAAGCCGGCAATGATACCCGCAAGGGCATACAGCGCTACAGCGGCGGAAATGCAAAGCTCGCAAGCAAAGTTATCAATACAGCCAATGACCTGCGGGCCAAAGACAAGAACAGATAAATTTTAGATTTTTTTTATTTTTTATACTAAAGGAGAAAAAATTTTTAACATGAAAAAATTTTTGCTTGGCTTAATGATTTTTTGTATGACTTCGGCCGCTTGGGGCGATGTAGTTTACTCTACGACCGACGGGAAAATGGGCCTCATAAAAATTTCAAGCGCAACAAGCCTTGATCTTAGAGGCGTTCAGTTCTCTGCAACTGCTACAAATCCCATAGTCGGAACTTACTGGGACAACGGAAAATCACGTGTCGCCTTCGTTGCTCCTACGACAGACAAGACAACTTCGGGCGACGTTTTCCGCCGCTTTGATCCAGATGATCTTACTAAGGCACTTGATCAGAATAATACTTATTTAAAAGGAGTCTACGGGACAAAAAAAATAGGAAGCGTCCACAGCGGGCACGGGATCTATTTTATTTCCGGGGCTTCGATTCATGAATACGACACGAATAAATTGACGCTTACCCGTTCTTATACTTTTAAGAGCAGCGACGTAATTCCCAATCCGCAGGCAAAAGATATTCTTGTCGACTCAATGCGGGTCTATCTGCTCATGGATCGCGGCAATATAACTTCAGGCGATTCTATTCAGCGCTTCGACGGACAGATCGCCGAAGGTACGCCGGAATATCTTTTATGGAACACTAAAGTAAGCGCGGACGCTATGGACTGGCTGAGTAACGGAAGAATCGGAATAGCTCATTCACAAGGCGTTGATATTTTGAGCGGCGGAAATTTTCAAAAAATTATCAGCGCTGATACAAACGTCAAGGCCGTCTGCAAAGATACCGGCGACGGATTTTACTATGCTACTCTTTCGGGCGATAACGCGGCGATTTATCATTATTTGAACGGAACTAGGACGCAAATTTTTGTTACTAATCAGGTAACTGATACTTCTATTAAACTCTTGCACGATGACAATCATAATAATCTCGTTGCGATTATCGACTCGGGCATAAGAATTTTTAACATGGGCGATATGACTCAAGTAGCAAGCTATACAAGCTCACAGCTCGGCGGCGTGCCTTATTCAATTTCAAAGACGACAACGAGCGGCGAAAGTTCAAGCTCAAGCAGCAGCGGCTGTGAAATTTTTGGGCTGGGATTTGTTATAATACCGGCGTGTTTTTTAATTTTCTATTTTTCTAATAAACGGAGGGAAATTTTTTATGGCTAAATATTGTGAATGCTGCGGACGCGGCCCTGCAACCGGAAACGCCGTAAGCCATTCAAACCGTCATACAAGAAGACGTTGGAACATTAATCTTCAGAGCGTTAAGATCGACGCAGGCGACGGAGATGTCTTCAAAGTAAGAGTCTGCACGAAGTGTCTTAGATCCGGTTTTGTTAAGAGGGCAATGAATGCAAATTAAGCAGCTTAACAGCGGCCAAGCAGTCGGCGCTCTCGTGTTGCTTTTACGTGAAGAAGACTGCAAAAATTTTTCAACATTCTCTGAGCTTACGGAAGGGCTCAGAGATTTTGTTATTGAATTGATTTCACGTAAAGATTTTGAAGGTAAAAAGGGAAGCTTTCTTAGACTCCCTGTCTTTAATTCAAGCTTCAAGAATTTATATTTAATCGGCCTAGGCAAAAAAGAAAAATGCGATTTAAATTTAATCCGCGACTCTCTTGCATGGGCTTTCAGGTCGGCCGGCCGTCAACATAATGACTCGGCGGCGGTAATCTTGAATCACTTGAAAGAATTTTCCGGGCTTTCTGTCACGCTTGGAGAAGCGGGCGGCCTTTGCGGCTACGTCTTTGACTCTTACAAGACCAAGGACGAAGATTACAAACCTTTTGCCCTGAAAGAAATTTTTTCTGATTTATACGAACCTGAAGAAATTTCAACGGGCGAAAAGTTAGCAGCGGCACAAATTTTTTCGCGTGAATTAATAAATGAGCCGGGCTGTGCAATTAATCCCGCGGTCTTGGCCCAAAAAGCTCAAGAGCTTGCCAAAGAATATAATCTTGAATGCGAAGTCTGGGACGAAAATAAATTAAAGGCCGAAGGAATGGGCGGAATCTTAGCCGTAGGAAGCGGCTCGAAAAATCCCCCGCGCTTTGTGCATTTAACTTACAAGCCCAAAAATAATAATCCCGTCAAAAAAATTGTCTTTGTTGGCAAGGGAATTACTTTCGACAGCGGCGGCCTTAATATCAAACCCGACAACTTCATGCTCACAATGAAGGGCGACAAGACCGGAGCTTGTAACGTTCTTGGCATAATGAAGGGCGTTAGTGAGCTTGGTCTTAATGTCGAAGTTCACGGGCTGCTTGCTGTTGCCGAGAACATGCCCTCGGGAAGTGCCTACAGGCCGGATGATATTATCAAGGCCCGCAACGGAAAGACTATTGAGATTAATAATACAGACGCTGAAGGGAGATTAGTTCTTGCGGACGCGCTGTGCATTGCAAGCGAATTAAAACCCGATGCGATTATTGACATGGCGACTCTTACGGGAGCCTGTATGGTTGCATTAGGCAAGAACCGCGCCGGGCTTTTCTCTAATAATGACGAGCTGGCCGAAAAAGTTTTGGCAAGTTCAAATTCACGCGGCGAGCTTTTATGGAGAATGCCTCTTGAAGATGAATTTATCTCAAAGAGTCTTAAATCTCCCTGCGCTGATTTAATAAACTGCGGCGAAAGATACGGCGGAGCAATTTTCGCGGCGCTTTTCTTGAAAGAATTTGTAGGCACTAAAGAAAATAAAATTCCTTGGGCACATTTTGATATAGCCGGGCCGGACATGAAAGATAAAGAGTACGGAGTTTATTCAAAAGGAGCTTCGGCCTTCGGCGTCCGGACATGCCTGGATTACGTGATTAATTTATAATTGATAATATTTAATGTAGAATGTTTTTTGCTTCCGCATTCTACATTAATTTTTTCTCGTGTTATAATCTAGCTAAATTAAATTTTGAAAGTTTTATAAAATTTTTATCTAGGGAGAGTTTTCAGGATGGGCAAAAAAGTTTTAATAGTCGATGACGCAGCGTTTATGAGAATGATGTTAAAAGACATTCTCACAAAAAATGATTTTGAAGTCGTCGCTGAAGCAGAGAACGGCAAGGCAGGAGTAGCAGCCTTCCAGAAATACAAACCCGACATCATTACAATGGATATAACTATGCCTGAAATGAACGGTATAGACGCAGTAAAGGCAATCAAAGCTCTTGATCCGAGCGTAAAAATCGTAATGGTGTCTGCTATGGGTCAACAGCCTATGGTTATAGAGGCTATTCAGGCCGGAGCTAATGACTTTATCGTAAAACCTTTCCAGCCGGAAAGAGTCGTTGAAGCTATTACAAAGGTGCTGTCATAAAATTCAAGTCCCGGAAATAACTTTAGGGGCCTATGTTTTCAAGGCCCTTTGTGCGCTAATCATAATGAGCTTGAGCGCGTTTTTATTTGTACGCTATACAAAGAAAAAAATAAATATCAACAACGCGTCCCAAGTTCAAATATTATCGTCCCTGCGCTTGAGTGCCAGGGATTTATTTTTAGTCATACATTGCGGACCTGACGTTATAGCCTTTACTCTAAATCAGGGCGGCGCGTGCTTAATGGGCAAATGGAGCTATGAAGAATGGACAAAAAGCGCAACAAAAAGCGAAGAGTAATCTAAAAAAATTCTTTCCAGTAATAATATTTTTTTTCAGTTTAACTTTAATAATTTTTTTTAACGGGACTTCACACGGAGCAGTTTTAAATCCTCCGCGGCCTCCAGCACTTTCGGGAAATATTCCTTTGCCTTCGCTCACTCTTGGAGTAGGACAGGCGGACTCGCCTCGTGACGTTGCATTGACTTTGCAGGTCTTGGCTTTAATGACGATTTTGAGTCTCGTGCCGGCGATTTTGTTAATGCTCA
The DNA here is from genome assembly GCA_017450825.1 of Synergistaceae bacterium. Taxonomy (GTDB): domain Bacteria; phylum Synergistota; class Synergistia; order Synergistales; family Aminobacteriaceae; genus JAFUXM01. Next base: position 5,861 of record JAFSSV010000164.1, on the reverse strand, counting down.
CGAGCTTCACAAGAATAATAATAGTTCTTGGCTTTGTTCAAAGGGCTATAGGTCTTCAGCAGTCACCGCCTCAACAGGTTATAGCCGGGCTTGCTATGTTCCTTACCATGTTTACTATGTACCCGACTTGGCAAAGAGTTTATAACAATGCCCTTGAGCCTTACTTATCCGGGCGGATAAATTCACAGCAGGCCTATGATAATTCTATCGCTCCTGTTCGCGAGTTCATGTTCAGATACACGAGGCAGGAGGAATTGTCTTTAATAATCTCAATGTCGGAAACTCCAAGGCCCGCCAATCAAAACGAAGTCCCTACGCGTGTATTAATTCCGGCGTTCATGTTAAGCGAAATGAAGACAGCTTTTCAAATGGGAGTAGTAATTTATATTCCGTTTTTAGTTGTCGATATGGTTGTATCAAGTGTCTTGCTTGCAATGGGAATGATGATGTTGCCGCCGATGATGATTTCTTTGCCGTTTAAAATTTTATTATTCGTTATGGCCGACGGCTGGAACTTGGTTGTAATGAGCGTGCTGAAAAGTTTTACAAACGTACCGTAAAAATAATTCATAATTTTAATTTATTAAGGAGCAAAAAATGGGAGTTACAGCTTTGAGCCTTTCGGATATTTTGACGGGGGCTATCTGGACTATGGTTTCTGTTACGCTGCCGATCTTATTAACCGCAATGATAATAGGACTCTTAATAGGAATTTTGCAGACCGCTACTTCTATTCAGGAACAGACTTTAATTTTTATCCCGAAGATTCTTGCGGTCTTTTTGTGCATTGTTTTATTGTCGCCTTGGATCGGTCAAAGAATGCTAGTAATGACCCGGGAGATTTTGGGACAGCTTGAAAGATTTATACAGTAAAAAAATACAGAATCATGACAAAGGAAATTACTCTCAAAGACCTGAAAATTAATCAGAGCGGCATTATAACAGCCGTCGGGGGAACAGGAAGTCTTCGTCAACATTTGCTGGATATGGGAATAATTCCAGGAGCAAAAGTGACAATGATTCGCCTTGCGCCGCTTGGCGATCCCGTAGAAATTAGAATTCAAGATTACGAGTTGACGCTAAGACTCAATGACGCTGAACGCATAGAAATTCAGCCTGTCGAAAATAATCAGGCTACCGAAGTTCGTGAGCAAAAAAATTTTTCAAGCATTGAACACCCGGGCTTAGGCGAGGGAGGCAAGTATCATGCTCATGATAAAAATCAGCCGTTGCCCGAAGATACTTTGTTAACCTTCGCGCTCGTTGGGAATCAGAATTCCGGCAAGACGACTCTTTTTAATCAGCTCACAGGAGCCAGACAGCGTATCGGAAATTTCCCCGGCGTCACAGTGAGCCGCAAGGACGGCGCTATAAAAAATCACCCGGAGACTCTTGTTACAGACTTGCCGGGGATCTATTCAATGTCGCCTTACAGCGGAGAAGAAATTATTTCCCGGCACTTCGTTTTTAACGAAAAGCCCAAGGCAATAATAAATATAATCGACGCTACTAATATCGAAAGAAATTTATATTTGACCGTCCAGCTTTTAGAAATGCAGGTGCCAATGGTTGTGGCGTTAAACATGATGGACGAGTTAAGCGGCAACGGAGGCACAATAGACATAAACAGAATGGAAGCTCTTTTGGGCGTTCCTGTCGTTCCTATTTCAGCGCTAAAAAATGAAGGCGTTGACGAGCTAATTAATCATGCGCTGCACATTGCCCGCTATCAAGAGAAGCCGACACGCTATGATTTCTGTGACGAGAATGACCATAACGGCGCCGTACACAGGGCCCTTCACGCAATCTCACATTTAATTCAAGACCATGCACAGCGCGCAGGAATTCCTTTGAGATTCGCCGCAAGCAAAGTTATTGAGAATGACAAGATAGTTTTGAATCAGTTAAAGCTCGAACAAAATGAAAAAGAAATGCTTGAGCATATAATTATTCAAATGGAAGAAGAACGCGGCCTCGACCGTAACGCGGCAATCGCCGACATGAGATTCAATTTTATTCATAAAGTCTGTAATGCTACTGTCGTAAAGCCCGCAAAATTTAAAGAACATTTACGAAGTCAGAAGCTCGACAAAATTTTAACTGGAAAATATACGGCGATCCCGATTTTTATTTTGGTAATGTTTGCGATTTTCTGGCTTACTTTCAACGTAATCGGCGCGTACTTCCAAGAGCTTTTAGAAATCGGCATTGGCGCTTTCACTGAATATACGGACGCGTTCATGACTTCGTTAAACGTGAACCCGGTCATTCATGGTCTTGTCATAAATGGAATCTTTGAAGGTATCGGGAGCGTCTTGAGCTTTTTGCCGATAATAATAACTTTATTTTTCTTTCTGTCTATTCTTGAAGATACCGGCTACATGGCGCGCATAGCTTTCTTCATGGACAAGCTATTAAGAAAGATCGGTCTGTCCGGCCGCAGTATAGTTCCTATGCTGATAGGCTTCGGCTGTACTGTTCCGGCTGTAATGTCGACACGGACTCTTCCGAGCGAACGCGACCGCCGCATGACGATTCTATTAACGCCCTTCATGAGCTGTACGGCCAAGCTGCCTATATATGCTTTCTTTGTAAATGCTTTCTTTCCTAAACAGGGCGGCCTTGTAATTTCCGGGCTGTATATTTTGGGAGTAGTCGTAGCGATTTTAATCGCTCTGCTCTATAAAGAAACTTTATTTAAAGGCGAGGCTGTGCCGTTCGTAATGGAACTTCCGAATTACAGAATGCCGGGGGCCAAGAATGTATTATGGCTTTTATGGGAGAAGGCCAAGGATTTTTTACAGCGAGCCTTTTCAGTTATATTTATTGCTACGATTGTAGTATGGTTTTTGCAGAGCTTTAACTTGCATTTAAATCTCGTACAAAATCCTCATGAAAGTATGCTTGCGGATCTTTCGGGCTTGTTAGTCCCGCTCTTCAAGCCTTTGGGACTCGGGGACTGGCGGATCTGTACGTCACTGATCAGCGGCTTCATGGCTAAAGAAAGCGTCGTAGCGACTCTCTCGATCTTCTTTCCCGGCAATCTTCATAGAGTTTTAACTACAGCAGGAGTCGCCGCGCTCTTAGTCTTCAGTCTTTTATATACGCCTTGTGTTGCCGCTGTCGCCTCGGTCAAGCGTGAAATGGGGAGCTGGTGGGCCTTGGCCGTTGTTATCTGGCAATGTGCAGTAGCTTGGGGCGTGGCCTTGCTGGTAAAAATTATTGTTGAGCTGATAATTTAAATTTTTTAAAAAGGAGAAATAAATTTTTTTATGGCTAATTGCGATCATAATTGCGAAGGCTGCAGCGCAAACTGCGGCGAACGTTCCGTCCCCGAAAAATTTTATGCCAACGGGAATATTAAAAAAGTTATCGGGATCGTAAGCGGTAAAGGCGGCGTAGGCAAGTCACTCGTCACGGGTCTGCTTGCCTCGGAAATGAGCAAGAAAAAATTTCGGACTGCTATTCTTGACGCTGATATAACAGGCCCTTCAATTCCAAAAATGTTCGGGCTTCATGAACAAGTTTTATCGGACGGGCATTTCGTTCAACCCGCAACGAGCAAGAGCGGCACAAAAATTATTTCAATGAACTTATGTCTTCAGAACGAAGGCGAGCCGGTAGTATGGCGCGGGCCGGTCTTGGCCGGAGTCGTCCGTCAGTTTTATGAAGAGGTTGATTGGGGCGACGTTGATTTTATGTTTGTCGATATGCCTCCAGGGACAGGCGATGTTCCTTTGACCGTCTTTCAGTCATTGCCTTTGACCGGAATAATAATCGTAACGACTCCTCAAGAGCTTGTAAGCATGATCGTAAGCAAGGCGCTTAGAATGGCCGAGCTTATGAATATTCCTGTGCTTGGACTCGTTGAGAACATGTCATATTTTGAATGCCCGGACTGCAAAGCAAAGCATTATATCTTCGGTCAAAGTCACCTGGAAGACACAGCGCGCGAATTCAATATCAAAGCTACGGCACAGCTCGGAGTCTTTCCGGAACTTGCCAAGCTCTGCGACGCTGGCGAGATCGAAAAATTTTCGGCTGAAAAATATTTAGCCGGCATTCTCAATTCACTTTAAAAAAATAAAATGCGAGGGCTTGAACTTCCGGCGCAGTTAGTCTTGATTTATCTGCTGCTGCATTTAAGATTCATAGGGCTGATGTTCAGCTCTCCAATTTTTACTGCAACCCTTACCCCGACTCCCTTCAGGTATTTATTCGCCGTGATGCTCACAGTCTGTTCAGTTGGAATTCTAAAAACTGAAAGCCTGCCTTTAATTTATTTTGACAGCGTAATTTTTTTAGCCGTGATCTGTCTGCGTGAGTTAATAATCGGAATTGCTCTTGGCTTCGTTTCGGCTTTGCCGCTCTACGCTCTTCGAGTTGCCGGCGAACAGACTGGCTCGGTCATGGGCTTTTCAATGGCGCAGATCATGGACCCTACGACACAAAGTGAAAGCTCGTTGATCGGCCAGCTTCATTTTTTAATAGCTTTATGGTTTTATTTCAAATGGAACGGGCATTTATTAATGATACAGGCGCTTGTAGAGACGCTCAAGCTTGTGCCGCCGGGACAGCTGTCTTTATTTCCGGCGGGAGATATGGGCTTCGGCTCGTGGCTTCAAAATTTATTTACGCTGGGAATGAGAATGGTCTTGCCGTTTTATTGCGCGCTTGTGCTGTCGGATATAGGCTTGGGATTCTTGGCTCGTACTGTCCCTCAAATGAATATTTTTGTTGTCGGTCTGCCTGTGAAGGTCATGCTTGGCTTTATGGTCTTGGCCGCGGTCGTGCCGCTGATAATGGACTTGATTTATTCACAGCTAGAACGCTGGATAGAAATCGCCTTGAGCGTAATAAGATTATGGAATTAAAATTTATATTAATGAGATTCTAACAAAATGCTTAAAAATAAATTAGTTATGCCTGTCTTAAAATGGGTCGGAGGAAAAAGGCAGCTTTTAGAAACTTTAGTCTCTCTTATGCCCGAAAAAATATCTTCGTATTCTTATTGCGAACCTTTTGTCGGCGGGGGAGCGTTACTTTTTTATTTGCAACCTAAAGAATCTTACGTGAATGACATTAACGAAGACTTAATGCGAGTCTATATTGTCATAAAAAATAATGTGAATGAGCTGATAGAAGAATTAAAAAAATTTAAGAATGACGCTGAATTGTTTTATTATGTCAGGGACTGGGACAGGGACAAGGAACGCTATAGATCTTTATCAGAAATAGAGAAGGCCGCGCGTATAATTTTTCTGAACAAGACATGTTATAACGGGCTTTATCGAGTCAATAATGCCGGTGAATTTAACTCACCGTTCGGGTATTACGTAAATCCTAATATTGTCAATGAACCTGTCCTACGTGCGGTAAGCTCATATTTCAATTCTAATGACGTAAATTTTTCTTCTGTAGATTATTCTGAAGTTCTGGCAAAAATAAAAAAGGGGACGTTTGTTTATCTTGATCCGCCTTATTATCCTGTTTCAGATACTTCAAATTTCACTGGATATTCAAAAAGCGGATTTTCAAGACAAGAACAAATCAGACTCCGTGAGAATTGCGATGAGCTAAGCAGACGTAATATTAAATTCATGCTCTCAAACTCCGCAACGCCGTTTATACTTGATTTATATGCAGACTATAATGTAACCGTTGTCAAAGCAAAACGCGCTATAAATTCTGTCGGAAGCAGACGCGGCAATATTGACGAAGTGATTGTGAGAAACTATGAGTAAACCAGATATAGAATGGGAAAAAATATTTGACAAGTACGATATTTTAAAACAGATTGAACGAGACGGCTTCTTTAATATATCTGCTGCTCAAATTAAAAAATTTAGAGAACCGCGCTT
>JAFSSV010000163.1 GCA_017450825.1 Synergistaceae bacterium | reverse complement strand
GCCACCTCCCTTTTTTTAATGACAACCCCTCCGGCCCTTGGGGCCACCTCCCCTTTCAGGGGAGGCAAGGGGTAAAGGGAATAGAAGGTGTTGAAAAACTCTCTCGTCCCCCCTGAAAGGGGGGATATCAGCTTGCTGACAGGGGGGTTGCTTTCAAAAAAGCCAGCTTGCTGGCAAAGGGGTTATTTTTTAAGAGGGGGTTATCTCAAATAAATTTTCCTAACAAAGGCAAGACGTTAATCACCGGCTCTTCGTAGGGATGAATTTTTTTGACGGCTGAAATTATTTTTTCTAAGTCTTTGAGCTTGCAAGTTACTTCGACCTTCAGCTCCTCTTCAACGCTCAAAGCTCCTTGCGTGCCTATATAAGGCTTTGTATTTTCAAGAGGCCGCCAGGTGCTTTTAACTTTGCTGAACGACAGGCACATGTCATAATTTCCTATGTGTCCGGCGTCGCAATTTTTCAGGACTTCCTGTAAGATTTTGAAATGAGACTCGGGAATAAAAATTTCAAGCTTGCAAAGTTCGTTCATAATAATTCAGAATAGATTGGGCCTTTGTTAGTAAGTTCGCTTCTCATTAAAAAAAGTTCGCTGCATTGCCACGAAAAATTTTTAACAGTGCCGAGCTTTCTCACGAGTTCTTCGGGCAGAAAAAAATTATTAAGCCTTGCAAGAGTCAAATGAGCTTTGAATTTTTTTTCGTCCTTTGGAAGTTCGGCAGCCTCGAATAAAATTTCGTTGACCTTTTTTGATAACGCTGCAAGTTCTTTAGCGCCCTTGTCGCCCGCGAGCCATAAGACCCGCGGCGAATTTAAATTAGGGAACGCTCCGATGTAAGACAGTTCGATTTCAAAGGGCTTAAAATTTTTCAAAGGCAAGAGTGAGTCTTTTACGATATTAATTACTTCAGGCTCAAGCTCGCCCAAAAATTTCAGTGTGATATGAAACTGTCCGAACTTTGCCCAACGGAGCTTGGCAAGAGGACGAAGCTCGGCTAAAAAATTTTCAAGTTCTTCAGAAATTTCATCGGGCATTTTCACGGCGACGAAGGCGCGAATTAATTCGGGTTTAATTTTTGACACGGCTTATAAATATTTTACGAGTTCAGCTTTATCTTTGCGGATTGAATGACGGTCGGCCGGGGCTGCGTCCGGGGCGGGATAGCCAATAGGAAAGAGCGCGATTAGATCATAATCTTTCATGTCCGGGAATAGTTCTTTGACTTTAGGAGCGTCAAAGAAGCCTACCCAAGTTGCCTCGAGGCCCGTGTCATGTATCGCGAGCATTAAATGCGTTGCTACGATGCTTGCGTCAACGTCTTCAAAATTTCTTCCGTCTGAAGGTCTTACGAAAGCTCCTTCGGTTGTGCCGCCGACGGCCAGAATAACGGGCGCGTTAAAATGACAGGGTGTAGTGCTGCGGATTTTTTCGAGGGCTTCGGGGCTTTGAATGACCCAAATTTTTACGGGCTGAACATTTTTGGCTGTCGGTGCCAGGATCCCGGCCTCAAGAATTTTGTTAAGCTTTTCAGCTTCGACCGGAGCGGCGGAAAATTTGCGGCAGGAAAATCTTTCTTTAACGACTTCAAAAAATTCCATAATGAAAATTTCTCCTTCTGATAAAAAATTTAATTCATTGTACTCTTTTTGGGAAAGGCTTTAAAAATTTTTAGCGGCTTGACAAAATATTGTCTTATCGAATATAATTTCTACTCGTAAACGCATTGGGGATATAGCTCAGTTGGGAGAGCGCTTGAATGGCATTCAAGAGGTCAGGGGTTCGAATCCCCTTATCTCCACCAAGACCTTTAAACTTTTAATAAAAACTTGTAAGAAAAGAATTATAAACCCTTCAAAAATCAAAGTTTTTTGCATTTCAGATAAAATTTTTGTAAGCCTACAGAAACAAATAAAACCGTATGCCTTATCGTAGTCTAAGCTATAATATTTCTATCAAGACTACGGTAAGGAGGATAAAAATCAGTCATGGCATTAACTGATATGCAGATAAAGGCTTTAAAGCCGAAAGACAAGAAATATACTGTTTCAGACGGGCGCGGCTTAATTCTTGAAGTACGCCCTAACGGCGCAAAATACTGGATTACCCGTACATGGATTCACGGGAAAGAAAAGCGGCGGCACTTAGGCAGCTATACTCAGTTATCTGTTAAGGACGCCAGAAAGAAAGCGGCTGAAGAACGCTACAAAGTTTTCAGTAGAAAGAGCGAAGCAATTACGTTCGGCGCAATCACTTTAGAATGGCTTGAAAAACGCATGACCGACAAAAAGCCCTCGTACATGCGAACAATAAAACTGCGCTTGAACAAATATATTTTGCCTGAATTGGAGAATATTCCGCTCAATGAAATTTCTTCCGGGATAATTTTGAATTTGTGCCGAAAATTAGAAGCGAGAGGAACTTTAGAAACTGCCTCAAGAGTAAAAACTTTAATTGGTCAAATATTCCGCTATGCTATAGCGACAGACCGAGCAGAGAATGACCCTACATTCGCCTTGAAACATGCGCTTGCTTATCGACAACCTAAGCACATGGCCGCAATCACTAAGCCTTCGGACGTTGCCGTTCTTATGAAGAATATTTATTCTTATCCTAGAACTTTAGTACGTTACGCGCTGTTATTTTCGGCCTTCACGTTTTGTCGTCCCGGCGAAATCCGTCACGCTGAATGGTCTGAAATTGATTTTGAAAATAAAGAGTGGCGGATACCGGCTTCAAAAATGAAAATGAAGAGAACTCATATTGTCCCTTTGGCTCAGCAAGTAATTGAGCTTCTGAAAAATCTGAAAGAATTAACTGGCGGCGATAAATATTTATTTCCGTCTGCACGCGGAGACGGCCGTCCAATGAGCGAGAACACTATACGCGTAGCGATTCGCTCAATGGGTTATTCTAATGAAGAAATGACCGCTCACGGATTTCGCGCAATGGCCAGCACCCGTTTAAATGAAATGGGCTGGCGGCCGGACGTGATTGAAAGACAGCTTGCTCACGTTCCTTCAAATGCTGTCCGGGCTGCTTACAATCACGCTGAATATTTAGACGAACGCCGGAACATGATGCAGTTTTGGGCCAATTATCTGGAAGGATTAGTATAAAGGAACGCCGGCGCCGGAACAGCCGAAAGAAAGCCCCTTTGACTAATCAGGCAATGTGGACAGTAATTAACTCTAGTGTTAATCATGGTTTAAACAGCGCAAGAGCGGCCAATCGCCGCTCCTCCTGTTATAATAACCATGATATTTTATTCTAATTTTTGGAGATTTTATTATAGCATGAATAGCTTAAAATGCAAAAAAATTGCCCCCAATGAAGGGGGCTTTTTTATTATCTTCCTAAGAGTTCCTCCCGGAGACTCGAAGGATACATTAAAATGTTTTGCAATATATCCCATAGAAGAAAATCATTTCCGTTATTAAAAGCATCATGTGAAGATTCGTTTATTATTTTTTGCACTGGATTTTCTACGAGGACTTCTTCGGCTAATTCTCTTGGAATTCTTTGCCAGCCTCCAGCGCCAGGAATAGTAGCTAATGCGCCTTTGAGGGCAAGATTAGCCAAAAAGTTTTGTCCGGCAATACTTTGAGCGTTGTCGTTATATTGTCCTCTTGAATATGCGTCATTAGCAAACTCCCCGGCCTCTGAACCGGCTTCAAAAATTCCTCCTAAAGCAGTTCCTATATAGGGATGTCCAGCTAGAGCCGCTACGCCTTCTATTGTTGCCGGAATAGTCATAGCGCCGAGTCCTTCCATGCTTCGTTGTAACATATCCGGACTAGTGCCGTATAGATTATTCCGGGTTGTGTTCAGAGAATTTTGAAACCCTGTGCTAGTATCAAAAAGCCATTGCGAAGCATCATGCAATGCACTTGGAGGCAGATTGTTATATTGTTCAGGTGATTGAGGAGTAATTGCAGTAGGAGGAATTCCGTAATTTCTAGCTTCATAATCTGTCGCATATTCAGGATGTCCGAGGACGGAGTTATTTCTGATAAATTCCCCTGCCCTAGCTTGTTCATCATGGAAATTCGCAAGTCCTTCCATAGCAGCACCTAAGCCGCCGATAAAATTTGCACCTGTGCTTCCCATTCCCAAACCAAACGGGTAAAGAGTCCTTTCTAAAATGCTTGCCATAGTTTAAGCTCCTTATTTTGTGTACTTGTCAGCCAGCTCGTGAAAATATTTATTTGCTCTTCTTAAATATTTTCTGTCGTCTTCTTTAATCCATTTCAAGAACTGCGCTTTTTCTTTTGCGTTAAGCCCGAACAAGGGATCCATAGCCTTCATGGATTGCTTTAAGCCTTGTTTAGTGCCGTCAAGTTTTTTGTATTCTTGCAAGTAGCGCCTCACGGCGGCCCTGTCTTTGTATCTCATAGCTTGCTTTAATTTCCGCAAGATTTCGCCGCGTTTTGTCGTTGCTATTCCGTCAAAATGTTTATCTAAGACGCGTTCTTTGAACTGCCGTACTTTATCGAGTGTCTGATAATATGCCGCTTCATCCGGATCAACTGAATATAAAAGCAGTTTTGTGAATTCGTCAGCGTCTGAACGGGGAGTCCCTGCTATTGCTTTATACGGCCATGAGAGGCCGAGAGTTTGAGCTACATATTCGCCTCTGTCCCTGATTGTTCTTGAATTGAACGCGTCAGGGTAAGTGCTGCGTTTTGTAGTCAGTTCAAACGGCATTTTTATAATAGGATTTAAGCCGCTTATAGCTTTGCTTACAGGAGCTTTTGCCATTTTTTGCAGATAGCCGCCTAAAGTTTGCTGGCCGTTTAAAATTTCTTTAGTATCAAGGAAGACGCTATCGAGACTTATCCAGTCAGCTATATCAGCTAATGCTCCTATTCTGTCGAAGTAATAGACTTTGCCGTTGTGCTTGCCTAGCGTTAAATGCGGTCTGAACTTCACGGCCTCAGGCAATTCGTCATCATCGTCCCCGAAGACCATTCTGTTGAACATCTGAACGACCATGCTTAACAAGGCAATTTTCGCAACGGTTTCAGCAGTAGTCATAGCGTAATAAGGCACGTTAGCAGCTTGCCCGAGCAAAACGCGTTTTGCAAAATTTGAACCGTTGTCGCCTTTTATGCCGTTCCTTAAAATTCTGTAATAGCGTTTAGCGTTGACTTCCCACCAAGAGTAGAAGGGCACGGCGAATTCTCTTAACTGTTTTCCGGCTTCACTTATGTTGTCGTAATCTCCGAGCAGTTCATTGGACATCTTGAAGGCCCTTTCTTTTAAATCGCTAAGTGCCATGACTTCGTCTTTATTTGACGCGCCCCAGCTTGAAGGAGTGCCTTTATTCTCGTTCATTTGCTGAAGATAATCGAGATAAGCTGCGTAACGCAAGATATTTTCGCGCCATTCAGTGAAAGTTTTTTCTCTGCTCCATAAAGTTTTGATTAATCCCCAGGCTTTTTTAGGAAGAGTTTTGTTTTCTCTGTTTTGTTCTAAGAGTCTTTCAAGATTTCTTAATTCGCTGTCGCTCAAGGAGAAGCTTTGAATATCTAAGCCGCCACTTTGTTGAATGAAGTCTTGCAAGTCTTTAGTTGTACCTTTGCCTCTGTAGTGAGCTGTAAGTTCTTTAACGGCCCTTCCAAAATATTTCAGTGCGCTAGGATTGCCGGCGATAACCGCGTCAAGGTCGCCTGTGAAATTTCTGAAGTTGTATTTTAGATTTCTCGTAGGACTGAATAATACAGCTCGTTTCCATAAGGTTGTTAGACTCTTTGCAGTCTTGCCTAACATGCCGCGATCGCGACCTCTGCTCATTCTTTTCAGGTGTTCTTTAATTTGCGTAGGAATGACCCAGAGCTGATTAAGGATTTCATCGTTATTTGCTCCCATGGAGTTAATAATTTCGTCAAGCGGGAGTCCGGTTTCTTCTGAAGCGTCATCTAACGCCATAGCTAAAACGTTTTCCGTAGCTGTGTTAGCTGATTGAATCAAACGGCTTCCGGCTGGATTATAGAGCGTGTAGCCTTCGGGAATAATATCGCTTAAATTAAAGCCTTCGCCCTGACTGTAACTTTCCTGCCCTGATTTTTGAGCTTTATTAAACGCCTGTTTTAGAGCGGCACGAAGTTCGGGTGCTTTGTCGTATTTTTGCTTAATTGCGATTAGAGTTTTCATAGTTTCGTTGTCCATCCGCATTTGAGCTTCGACCTCGCCCATAGCCTGGAAGTAATTCATATTAATATCAAGAGTACTGCCCTTACGTTTTTTCATGAAATTACGGTTGCGGATTTCGTTTAATCTTGTGTCGATTGCCTTTTGAAGTGAGCTGGTATTTTGAGGCGCAGGGGCAATCTGTGAATTTCTACCGGCGGCTGTCGTTGCGTACTGTAATACGGAATGGTGATAATAGTGAGGATTTTTGAAGACGTTATCGAAGTTCATTCCTAAATTTTTCGCTAGCCTAGTGAATTCTCTTGTGGTGCTAGCTATGCGCCTTTCTTCGTTTTGAATAGCTTTCATGACCGCCGGACGTTGTTCGGCTAGAGTTGTGAAGCGCTGATGTTCTTTTTTCAGCATGTTGTCATTGAAGCCGAACGGTAATTCAGCATCGGGATTTTGTTCTTTGAACCAGTTAAGATTATCGAGCAGTCTTTTTCTCACGAACAAATCAAAATCGTAATCAGAAAGGTCTTTGAGATTGTCGTTAATTGACTTCATAGCTTCTTTGCTTGCGAGTCGTTTAGCTCTTTCGAGTTTTTCAAATTCGACTTGAGCGGGAAGTAAATCTTTATTCCCTGCGAATTCCGGGTATGCTGTGCTAATGCTCTTGCCCATAGAGAATACGGCATGTTTGACCCGCGCCAGAACGCCGGCTTTCTTAATTCCCTTTGTTGCGACTCTATAGCGCTGTTCACTTTCTTTATTTTCGAAGCTTGTGTCTTCCTGTATTGCCGGGCTTGACGAAACGCCCATAGCACGTTCTTCGATGTCGCGGCCGTGAAGATTATCGGCGATTCGTTTAAAAAGCCTAGAGAAAAAGCCGCGCGGGTTGTAAGCGGCTTGGTAATAAATATCCGGATTGCCGGAGTCGAATGTGCCGCGGTTGTCTGTAGCGGATTTTGCTTGATTAGAATTAAATATAACAAGTTCATTATCATAAATTACCCCGTCATAGCCGTCTTTTTTTAATGCCTCAGTAAATTTTTGAACTTGATTCTTGTCTTCACCATAATTTAAAAGTTCTGAAAAAATGGGATTATCGGCAAAAATGGAATCATCAGCGTATTGCTCAAAGTTTAGTATATCGCTATATTTTTTTAAATTCGCTAAATCACCTTTAAAGGGATTTTTGATACTAAGGAACATTTGCATTGCAGTGTCGCCATAGTACTTTGCAACTTGCGTTTTGTAAGGAGTGAAATAAAAACCGTAGCCGTAAAATCCGTAGTTCCCTGTGTTTGTCCCTATTTTATCATGCTCGAATACGCTGAAATCTTCATTAGTTCCGTGATACACGACCAGAGGCTCGCCGTTCTTGTCTACGACTTTGGAAACATTTTCGGGCTTGACGTGTTCAGTTAATTCCCCTATACTGATTTTTAATCCCGACTGTGATGGTATACCGTTTTCGGTTTCTGCCATGGACACAGCGGGAGATATTTTTATATCTTTAATTATTTTATGTCCCTTATATGAGTTTCGCAAAGTTTCTTTGTTCACGTCAAGAATAATTTGTACAGGATAAATAAAATTATCGTATTTTATAGCAGAATAATATAAGTCTTGCCCTTTTAAATGCTCATGTTTTTTTTGATCGTCAACATTGCGAAAATCGAAAAATACAGCATGTTCGATAAGCTTATCCAGTACTGCATATCCGCTTCTTTGTTCTTTACCGCGACCCTTTAAAGAATCCCCTAGGCCGCGACTTGTAAACCCGACTATTGCCCCATCGGAATTTATTATAACTTCGCGCCCCGCAAGATTTTCACGTAGCCATTTTTTTACTTCTTTGGTGTCTTTCCAATTAAAGGGTAAATTTGAGCTATTTATTTCTGTTATCGCTACTTGTTCATTTTCGTCATAGTTCCAATTCCCGAACCACCGTTTAAAATTCGGCGTCCTAACCTGTAACCACTGCTGTTCGTTAAGATTAGACTTCTTGCCGTTCGGAGTTTTTAGCCATTGGTCAGTGCCTTCGTACTTTTTGCGTACAGCGTCTAACTGTTCTTGCACGTTTAAATCAGCGTCATTGGTGTTGCTGACGGCTTGGTTGAAGATTTCGATTTGTTTATCTCTTGCTACATCTTCTGTCTCTGCAAGTGTTGTATTTCGGCGTTGTTCTTCAGTAAAATCATAGCGCTTTTGAACGTTGCGGGCTTCGACTTCTCCAGAAAAACTATAATACACTTCTTCCGTTGTAGGGATACTTTCGCGTAATTCTTTTATTCGATGTTTTGCATCGGTCATTGCTTCACTTTTTTTCCGCAAAATCTCTTTTAGCTGCTCTATAGCCTCTGGATTTTCTTTCTGCACTTCCAGAATATGTTCTCGATATTTTTCTGTCTCCTCTTGCGACATTTTTTTTGAACTGTCTTGGAATCCTAAAGACTTCTCCAATTTCCTAAACGCTTTTGCCAGCCTTAACGGTTCCCCAGCCTTTCCCTTAGCCTCTTTTTCAAGAAGCGTTATTTGTTCAAGCTTTTTGGCAATTTCAGGATTAGAGTCTATAAAATCTTTTGCTGAACGGTGATCTCCGCCTCGTGCAAAGCCTTCCTTATCTTGAATAAAGTGCTGTATTTCATGAAGTAGTACATCATTTCCCACTTTCACAGACACATCAATAGAGTTATTCCAGGAATTGTATTCGCCTGCAAAAAATGGCTGAGTTGTAAAAGTAACTGTAGGTAAACGACCATAGCTTTCTTCTAATGCTCTAAGAAGAGGCTTATCTTTGATTAATTCTCTAAGATTAGCATGGTAATCAGGCTGTTCTTTTTTACTTCTAAAATTATATTTTTCCCTGTTTTTTTTGAGTTCCTCTATTTTTTCAGTATCAATGAAATTATCTAAAATTTCCCAACGCCATTTGCCATCATGCCCCTTTTCCCAACCTGTAGCGAGTCT
>JAFSSV010000162.1 GCA_017450825.1 Synergistaceae bacterium | reverse complement strand
GACCGGCACCTCCCCTTTTTTGACTACAACCCCCTCCGGCCCTTCAGGCCACCTCCCCAAGGGGAGGCTTTGTGTCACAAGAATCCTAGCCTCCCTCGGGGGAGGGGAACCGCTTGCGGTGGTGGGGGTTCTTTAAAAAAGGGCCACGAAGTGGCGAAGGGGTTATTTTCAAGTGCTTTTACTATATTTATGAGCTGTGCATTGTGCATTGAATTGTTGTGCCTTGGCCGGGCTGAGATTTTATTTTCAGCGAGCCTTTCATAAGCGACATTCGTTCGGTCATGCTTGCGAGTCCTCTATGACCTTCGACTCTTAGAGTCTCATGATCTATCTTGCCGGAGTCAAAGCCGGAGCCGTTGTCTGAAATTTCAAGAGTAAATAAATTTTCGTCTTCGCTGTTGCGTTTGAGCTGGATATTAATTTCTGTAGCGTCGCCGTGTCGGACAGCATTTGATACGGCCTCCTGAACGATTCTTAAAAGGGAAAGGGTCTTCTCATTTTCGATTTCGATTTCCCTTGTATCGTCTTCAAAGTCCGTAGTAATTTGAATGTCATAGACTTGAGATAATCTTTCGGCTAATTCCGTGAGGGCTTCAACGAATCCCAAGTCCATCCACGGCGGGGCAAGCTCATCGCATAGAGATCTCAATTCACGGACAACGCTTTTTGCGATTGCTTCAGTTCGTTTGATACGGGCTATGTCCATGTTCTCGTCTTCGATTGCTATGTGCAGCTGCTGAACTAACGCCGTAACGTCCTGTAAAGGCCCGTCATGAATTTCCCGCGCCATATCCATTCGCTCACGTTCTTGAGCCTGAACAACGTCACGGACATAACGATTTCTCAAGTTATCGCGTTCGACCGCGGCCAAGGCGTAACGCTGCAAGGCGCTGTGTACGCTTTCAATTTCTCTTACGGTTTCTTCTTCTAATTTTTCGGGAACGTCTTTGCCAAGAGTCATGTTATCAATTTCAGACACTATAGATTGAAGGGGAGTGACTAATCTGCTCCATAAAATTTTTATAGCTATGAAGCTCCCGATCGCCATAATTACAATTAAGACCGGCCACATTCTAACGACTCCGACAAGCCCGCCCAAGAGCTGCGACCATGACACCGCCGCGACAACATAACCGCCGCCGGGATTGTTTACCGGGTAGACGGCCAAAGTATATTGAGCGCCCCGGAGATCTTCAATTTTTACGGCTTGGCCTATAGGGAAATTGCTGTGCCATATTGAAGTAATATTCATTGCGCCGGGCGAAGCAACCCGGACTCTTCCTTTTGAATCAATCAAGGCAACCCAGCCGGGGATCGAAGGCCCGAAGGAAAAATAAGGGAAGCGCGAAAAATCACTGAGCGAAGAGAACGACCAAACATCAGCATCAGAGCTTAAACGGTATGACATACTTTCGGCCAAGTCTTGAACGTAAGAGCTTACGGCTTCTTCCATAGCCCGTTCCTGATTGACCATGCCCGCGACAGCTACAAGCACAACAGCTACAGAAGGCATGATCAAAGCACAAAGCAAAAAGGCCAGAAAATGAGATTCTGACCCGAAAAATTTTTTCCTTATTTCAGACAACGAAAACATTTTTTTTAAATTTTTAAGAACAATCCCCCCGCCGAACTCTTACAGTTAAGATTAAACGTTATTGTCCAAGAGTTCTTCGAGGGTAACAACGCCATACTTCAACGCAAGCAAAAGAGCTTCGGTCTTGTTGCGTGAGCCTAGCTTGTCATAAATCGACGCAAGGTGAGTCTGAACAGTTCTTTCACTTATAAATAATCTCCGGGCGACTTCCTTGCTTGATAAACCCTGCGCCGCTAATAAAAGGACTTCGCGTTCTCTTCCTGAAAGCTGCTCGGGAATAAAATCCTGATCGACCATGACGGAAGAAACTTCGGGATCAAGATAAAGCCCGCCCTTTGCGACGGTATTAATAGCAGTCGTTAATTCTTTAGGGCTTACGGTTTTGAGGACGAAGCCGCGCGCTCCGGCACGAAGTGACGCTATGACGTACTGTTGAGCGTCATAAGAAGTCAGCATTACTATAGCAGTATTAAGATTTTCGGCCTTTACGTTTTGGGCTACAGCTACGCCGTCCATTTCCGGCATACGAATATCTAAGAGAGCTACATCGGGTTTTAATACTTTGATAAGTTCAAAGGCTCTTGCTCCGTCTTCGGCTTCGGCGACGAGTTCGAAGGTTGGTTCGCGCCTCACGAACTCGGCGATGCCTGCACGGGTCAAAGGGTGATCATCGGCAAGTAAAATTCTTACAGCCATATAAAAAATTCATCTCCTGTTTTATTTTTATTTAATTACATGCCTATCAATTTTTCGACTGGCCTGAGGGCTTTTATGGTTTCGGTGATAACGTCATCGAGGGGCATATTCATTTTTTCTGCGCCTTCTTTAATTATTTCGCGGTTGACTCCGCGGGCGAAGGCTTTGTCCTTCCATTTTTTCTTGACGGATTTAAGTTCCAAGTCGGCCAGAGATTTTGAAGGTCTTACGAGTCCGGCGGTTATTATCAAGCCTGTAAGCTCGTCAATCGTAAAGAGGGTACGCTCAAGATTATTTGAAGGCTCAACGTCTGTACAGATCCCGAAGCCGTGGGACTGCACAGCGTGAATAATATCATCATCGACTCCGGCGGCCTTGAGAAGTTCCGGAGCAACGTGACAATGTTTTTCGGGCGTTGAAGTTGTCTGTTCCCAGTCAATGTCGTGAAGAATCCCAACGACTCCCCATAAGTCGGGGTCTTCGTGATAAATTTCAGCGAAGTGCCTCATAGCGTTCTCAACGGCTATAGCGTGATGAATATGAGACTCTTCCTTATTATATTTCTTTAAAAGTTCGAGCGCCTGTTCACGCGTCGGTATCAAAATTAAAGACCTCCTTAAAAATCTTGCATTTATTATAGACCGTAAGGCTTATAAATTCGTATCGTATAAAGCTGAATTTCAACTACGATATAATTTGTAGACAAAAATTTTTTAGAAAGGGCTTTCAAATTTTTATCATGCAAAAATTTTTCAGTGTATTAATTTTGATGTCGTTGTTCTTTGCTCCTGCTGGAGCGGTTGCTAAGGGGAAAGACAAGTCCGCAATCTTGATAGTATCTTTTGGAACTTCGATGCCTGAGGCAAGACGGGCGATTGATAACCTTGTTGACTCTGCCAAAAAAGTTTTTCCTGATACGGAAGTCCGCCTTGCGTTCACTTCAAATATAATTCGCCGCAAGCTTGCAAGTGAGTCTAACGAAGTAATTGAGAATCCTGTTCAAGCTCTGGCAAGATTGAATGACGAAAATTTTGAGGACGTTTATATCATGCCTACGTTAATGATTCCCGGCGAAGAGTATGACGAGCTTAAAAACGTTCGTGAGGCTTTCAAGACTTTGCGCGGTAAATACGGCTTTGATGATTTAAAACTAGGCAAGCCGTTCTTGAACAGCGTGAAAGACTGCGAGCGAATGACAGAAATTTTAATGACACGTTTTAAGTCACAGCTTGCAGAGGAAGGCACAGCGATAATTTTAATGGGACATGGAACGCCCAAGCACATAGCCAACGCGATGTACTCACAGCTTCAGCTTTCATTAAATCAAAGAGCATACGGAAAATTTTTTATCGGGACTGTTGAGGCGGCTCCGCTTATTGAAGATGTTATAGCTGGTTTAAAGCGTCATCCGGAGATTAAGAAGCTAGTCTTATCGCCCTTAATGATAGTGGCTGGGGATCATGCCAATAATGATTTAGCCGGAGAAGTTGACGAGGAGTCATGGCTGAATATTTTGAAGGCCAGAGGCTATGAAAATATTTCTACGTATCTTGTCGGCCTTGGAGAGGACGAGAACATAACAAGAGATTTTATAAAGAAAATCCGCAAGCTTATGGATTAAAAAAGTAAATCCCCCCTTCTTGAAAAAGGGGGGAAAATTTTTTACAGGCCTAAGGCTTCGCTGTGAGTGCCAAGCCTGACAAGATGTAATATGTCATCGCCTTCGAGCCTGTATACTAATAAAAAATCAAAAGACAAATGACATTCTCGATACCCTGTCATTTCTCCTATTAAAGCGTGGTCATGATACAAAATACTGAGCGGAATATCGTTAGTAAGATAGTAAATAACTTTCCGCAACTCTGCATTAAGCGTAGTAACTTGCTTTTGCCCGCTCTTATTCAAGCGTTTTAAATCGCGCTTAAATTGTGTTGACTGGACCAAATATCTCATCGAGTTCTTTATAAAATTCTTGCAGTGTCACTCTTTCAACGAGTCCATTCTGATCTTCATAAATTGCTCTTAAAGTTGTGGGCGTAGGGTTCCCGCCTTTATCATAAATCGGCTCGAGTTCGCAATCATCATTTTCTTCCTCTGTTAAGAGTTCATAATCTTTATTTAAAACTTCTGTACTCATTTATATCACCTCTTGGGAAGAATTATATCAAGCAACTTTTCGCAAG
>JAFSSV010000161.1 GCA_017450825.1 Synergistaceae bacterium | reverse complement strand
TTATTAGCAAGCGGCCAGATTCTTTTCCAGATAATTTCTTCGTCAAGGCCTTCTCTGAACGGTTCCACCGGAAACCAGCCTTGTCGATAGTATTTTAAATAATCAAGATAGTGACTCAAAACGAAGTCGCTTCTTCCTTCCTGTAAGGACTCGATATCCTGAAGGATTGCTATAAGCTCCTGCCAGGTAACGCTAATCAAACCTTCGATAACAGAATCGTCAGTTAGTTTGTCTTTTATTGCCTGAGCCTGCTTCAAAACTTGAGAGCCTGCCTGCTGATCTTGAAATTGCTTAACTTCGATAAGAATCAAGTCGGTATTCTCATTATTAGAGCAGCGCATATAAATATCGGGGACAGGGTTTTCAGCGTCTCTGCTCCCGTCGTTTGAATTGACTCTATCCGGCGTAAGAGTGACGGGGATTATTCGTGCTATGCCTTCTTCAAAAAATGAGTCGGCGATATTGTCCGCAGATGTTTGAATATTGACGCTACAATCTTGCCTGCGTTTGGGCTTGGAAATTTTTGTCGTAAGCTTCTCATTAAGCAGATCAATCAACCGGTCACGGAATAAATAATTTTCTTCAAGCAGAATAGCAACTCCCCGTGACAAATTATTTTCTTTTGGGTTGTCGTTATCTTTTTGAGAATAGGGAACGAACAAATTTAAATGAATATTCTGCAAGAGAATCGCCTCTTAAAATTTTTGTTTTATGGATTGCCTTGTAATATTCATGCACTCAATCATTTCTTCGAGGCTTTGAGGTTCGGGGAGTGAGCAGGCGTTCAAAGCTTCTTCTATAAGATCCGTTATACCCGTGAAAGAAATCTTGCCCTTCAAAAATAAATCTACGGCTATTTCATCAGCGGCTATTAAGACGGCGGGATAAGCTCCTTTCTTTTTCATGACCTCACGAGCGATTTTAATAGCCGGAAATTTTTTTGTGTCGATAATTTCAAATTTTATATCATGAAGATCATAAGCCGGCTTTTTGAAGTCCGAGCTTGGGAAGAATCTTTCAGGCCAGAACAGACACGAGGCCGCGGGCAATTTCATATCAGGTTCGGCGGCCAACATTTTTACGCTTCCGTCGTTGAACTCGACAAGCCCGTGAACGAACGACCCCGGCGAGATCAGAGCGTCAACTTGATTTTCTTCAAGCCCGAACAAAATCATAGCCTCTATTAATTCTATTCCCTTATTCATTAGAGTAGCGCTGTCGATTGTAATCTTTGGCCCCATGTGCCAGACAGGGTGATGAAGAGCCTGTTCGGGGGTTACGTTTTTTAATTGTTCGTAAGAGAAATTTCTGAACGGCCCGCCGGAAGCTGTCAAAAAAATTTTCTTGACGAAATTTTTATCTTCGCCGTGAAGGCATTGCCAGATAGCATTATGTTCGCTGTCTAAAGGCCGTAACTGTTCGGAATTTTTTATAAGGGGCATGACCCATTTTCCGGCGGCTACTATGCTTTCTTTGTTAGCGAGCGAAACATTTTTCCCGGCCTTCAAGGCTGAACAAAGAGCTTTAATAGTTTTTGTTCCGCTTGCGGCGAAGGCAACGTGATTAATATTTTTGTCCGTTGCTATTTCTTCGAGGCCGTTATATCCGGTCAACTCGTAGGGAAAAATTTTCTTGACGTTAAATTTTTTTGCAAGAGCTGATAATTTTTCAGAATTTTTATCAGCGGCCAAGGCTTCAACGTGAATTTTATCCGGCCAAGCTTCACAGACGGACATAATAGAACTTCCGACGCTTCCGGTTGCGCCGATGACTCCAAGATTAATCATGTTAAATCAACACCCTCAAGGCCAGATAACTAAGCAGGCCGTTAAATAAAATGCTGTCGAAGCGGTCTAACATTCCGCCATGCCCGGGAATTAACCGCCCTGAATCTTTTTGTCCGGTTTCACGCTTTATTAAAGACTCAACGAGATCTCCGAGCTGTCCGGCTACGCCGCAGATAAAACCGATTATTATGATCGGGTAGACAGGCAGAATAAAAAAATAAATTGAGGCTATGTTGACTATCATTGCTCCCAAAAATCCGAAGATAAAACCCTGAACAGTTTTGCCCGGGCTTACGTACTCACAGAGCTTGACAGTCCCAAATTTTTTTCCGCCTAAGTAAGCTCCAACGTCACAGCCCCAAGTACATAAAAAAATCGTCATTAAAATCTGTCGGCCGATAACATAATCCCTAAGCATTATTAAACATGTCCAAGGGATCGCTATATAAAGAACGCCGGAAATAATTCCGCCCGCGTTGAAAACCGCGTTGCTTATGCCTTTGGAAATTTGCCGCTTCACGACTTCAACACAAAAGACGCTGAACACGCAAAGCGATAAAATCATAGCAAGAATAATTGACTGTGCAGTGTCTTGACGGGCAACAAGAAAAAAAATTATCGAAAAGATATAGCCTACTCCCGGAGAAATCTTTGCGCCTTTAAGCCTTGAGATAAGCTCATAATATTCGCTCAAAGATAACAAAGCAATCACGCCTGCCACGACAGGCCAGACCCATTCGCCGTAATGAACAGCAAATAAAATCACCGGAGCAATAACGGCGCTGCTCATTGTTCGGGTTGCAAGCTCTTTATTTTTTTCAGGTTTCATTTATTTTTAAGTCCTCCGTAGCGGCGGTCACGTGAAGCGTAATCTTCCAAAGCTTTTTTAAGTTCGGCCTCGTCAAAATCCGGCCAGTGAATCTTCGTGAAATAATATTCGCTGTATGCGCTTTCCCATAGCCAGAAATTACTAAGGCGTAATTCACCGCTTGTTCTGATAATTAAATCGGGGTCGGGGACATCGGGAAGATAAAAATTTTTTCTCAAGTCTTCTTCGGTGACGGGGCCTTCGGGCTTTGAAGCGATTAATTTATTTACAGCGTCAATAATTTCGGCCCGTCCGCCGTAGTTTATGCACAAGATAAAATCTAAAGCCGTTTGATCCGCCGTGTAATCTTCGGCCCATTTCATTTGCTCTAATAAATCTTCGGGGAGTCTGTCCTTGCGTCCGCAAAATCTTATTCGGACATTTTCTTTTTTAAGTTCGTCAACTTTCTTTCTAATGTAATACCTGAAGAGACTCATTAAGCCCGCAACTTCCATAGCAGGTCTGTTCCAGTTTTCAGTAGAGAAAGCGTAGACGGAGAAATAACGAATCCCTTCACGTTTTACGAGCCTCACCATATCTTCGAGCTTTCTGAGTCCTGCTCTGTGTCCCATGAGTCTTGGAAGGTTTCTGCGCTTGGCCCAGCGTCCGTTGCCGTCAAGAATAATTGCAAGGTGTGCCGGAAGTTTTTTTGTGTCAGTCATAAAAAAATTTTTCTCCTTTCAGTTTAATTTTAAAATTTTTACAGAGTATCAAGAATTTTTTTCACGGATTTTATATCTTGATTGGTGAGCCATTTTGGACTCCCCTGTTCTTTTGATTCGTTTCTTAATAAATAACTTGGGTGGAACATGGGCAATAATTTTATTCCGCGCCATGGTATCCATTGGCCGCGCAAAGCAGTAATGCCTTTATTAGTTTTCAGTATCCACTGTGTCGGAACGTTGCCCATAGTGATTACGATTTGAGGCCGCAGTAACAAGAGCTGAGCTTCAAGATATTCGCTGCATGCTAAAATTTCTTCTTGCTTAGGGTTTCTGTTTCCCGGCGGGCGACACTTTACTACATTGGCAATATAAACTGTCTCGCGTGGAATTCCTCCGCCCTTCTCAAGTATCAGTGTTAGGAGCTGGCCTGCTCGTCCCACGAAAGGTCTTCCGGTCATATCTTCTTCTTCACCGGGGCCTTCGCCGATTATCATAATTTTAGAGTCTAAAGAACCTTCGCCAAAAACTGTATTGTGACGAGTCTCACAGAGTTTGCATTTTTGACACGCGGCGACTTTCTTTTCAAGTTCTTCCCATGCTGAAATAATTTCCATAGCTTTAAAAAATTTTTATAAAAAAATCTCGTTGACTTTTATATTAACCTGTTTAACTTCCATGCCCGTAAAATAACTAAGGCCGCCTGAAATTTTTTTCTGAAGGGTCTTTGCGATTGAAAGGGCGCTTCTTCCTCCGAGTGTTAAATCTATTTCGATATTAATTTTAATTTTGTCGTCATAAGTCTGAATATCAAGCTCACGGATTTTCTTTATATGATTACCTAGTTCGAGGAGCTTGTTACAGATTTCTGTTAGAGCGTTGTGATCTATCGTAACTTTCCCGTTGAAACTGAACAAAGGCTTTACGATAGTGTTGCGGGATTCTTCTTTATCTCTTCCTCTGAAGAAGCCGCGAATCTGGCTTACGAGTTTTCCGGCGAAATTATGCTGGACTTGAGCTTTAGCTACGGGGACGACGTGTTGTTTTTTCTCGCGCCTTTCACGAAGGGCGGCTTCAATTTCTTCGTGTGTAGAAATTTCTGTAATCTTGATAATTTTAGACGGCGGATTGAGTCCCAAGTGCTTTGTGATTTTTGAAATCATAGCTTCTGACGTAGCCAGTATCATTAATTTCTTAGGGAGATTTTTTTTCAGATACCTTATGACTTCTTCTCTATGATCTTCGTATTCAAATATAGCCCGTCTTATAGCGCGTAAGCGATTGACTTCGGACTTGGCGCTTCGGCCGGCCAATATGCGCCCGCGTGAAATTACGAGTCCGTCATCAATGAAGACATCAATTCCGTTTTGTTTAGCTACGTGAGTAGCGCGGTGACTTTTTCCTGTACCTGCCGGGCCTACGAAGGCAACGACTTCTATTTTATCAAGTGAATTTTCTTTTTCCCGCTGCACGTCTTAACTGTTCACTCCCAACTCAACCTGAGCGCCTAGAGATTTTAATTTTTTGTCGATAGCTTCGTAACCCCGCCAAACGTGTACCATATCATCAACGACAGTTTGACCTTCAGCGGCAAGCCCTGCAATTATCAGCGCGGCTCCTGCCCGCAAGTCTGTAGCTTTGACTAAAGTACCCTGTAATTTTTCTACGCCTCGTATGATTGCTACGTCCCTTGAAATTTGAATATCGGCTCCCATTCTGTTAAGTTCTTGAGCATAAAGAAATCTTGCTTGAAAAACATTTTCTTCTATTGTGCTTACGCCTCTGGCAAGGGCAAGAGCGGCGGCCATTTGAGGCTGGGAGTCTGTAGGGAAGCCGGGGTAAGGCATAGTTTTAATAGATACCGGGTGTAATTTTTTCTTAGTCGGGAAAATTTCTATCATATTTTTTTTGACTTTGAATTTTGCTCCGCTTTCTTCGAGTTTGGCCAAGATTGCGTCGATATGTGACGGCACGATGTCTTCTATTTTAATATGACCGTTTGTGATAATGCCGGCTAGAATATAAGTACAGGCTTCTATTCTATCCGGAATGACTCTTTCACGGCCCGAAGAAGTTTTTTCTATTCCTTTAATTCTTACATCTCCGGTTCCTTCGAGTTCGACGGGGACTCCGACGCAGCGCAAAGCGGCGGCCAAGTTATCAATTTCGGGTTCTCGGGCTATATTTTCAATTATAGTTTCGCCTGTTGCAAGAGAAGCGGCCATCATTAAATTTTCAGTAGCCCCTACAGAAGGGAAGTCAAGATAAATTCTTCTCCCTCTTAATTTTCCTTTAACTTGAGCATGAACAACGCCGTTTGCGATTTCTATTTCGGCTCCCATTTGTTTGAGGCCTTTTAGGTGTAAGTCGATTGGTCTTGCGCCTATTGAGCAGCCGCCGGGCAAAGGCAGCGATACCCGGCCGTAATTTGCCAGCAACGGGCCAAGCACCAAGGAAGACGCGCGCATTTTTCTAGCTAAAGTTTCAGATACTTCCCATTTTAAATCTTCAGGGACTTTGAAAATTACCTGTGAATTTTTTTCGTCGCGATTAATTTTTATTTCTACGCCTAGATCTTTTAGAAGTTCAATCATTGTATTAACGTCGTAAAGCTCTGGGACGTTATCGAGTGTGAGTGTCCCGCCGCGCAACAACAAGCACACGGCCATGACAGGCAGTGCGGCATTTTTAGCGCCTTGAGTTTTTATAGTACCATGTAACGGGATACCGCCGTTAATTTTCATTGTATTTTCTATTGGTATTTCCTCCTTTAAAGAATTAAAAAATTTTAATCATTATTTTATTCACAGTGCTGGGCCTTCACAGGGGCAAGGGGCGTAATAAAAATATAAATTACTTTTGCCAAAACTCATGGACATAACTGGCGGCCTTTTGCTCGGACAAATTAAATTTCTTAGCAACAGTATCAATAATTTTTTCGATTGCTAAGCCGGTGTCCTGAAGAGCCTCAATAGCCCCCTGTAATTTGCCTTGCTTTAGGCCCTGCAGTTTGCCCTGCTTCAAGCCTTGTTTTAAAGCTTTTTGCTTTTCTTCTTCGACATAGACTTCTGTATTATATTCTTGGTCAAACAAAACAAACATTATGTCCATAACCTCCTTCTTTCTGCTTTCAAGATATTCTTTCAGAACATCTGAATTTTGACAAATACGAATCGTATTTTCAATCGCTGAACTTGTATGACCATAAATTTTTCGCTGCTGGTCAAATACATGACAAAAAATTATATATTGTCCCAATATGTCATTTTTATTTTCAGCGTGAATAACTTTGGCGGATAAATCTAAATTAGGACTGTCCCAAAATTCTTTCCTTAAAGATATTTTATCTTTAACTTTCTTCTTGCCAGTATAAATAATATAGAACTCAGGTTCAGGAATTTCAATTTTTGTAGAGCTGTATAAAGAGAATTTATACGCTGTTATATAATCTTGATACGTAGTGCTTAAATACAGCAGAAGCCGTATCAAAATATTTATTGACCACGTAGACTGCGCCTCAACAAGAAGCAGCAGCTTGTTCCTATAGTAAAAGCACTTGAGAATACCCCCCACCACCGCAAAGCGGTTTTTGAGTAAGGAATCCCCCCGCCGCAAGCGGCCCTCCCCCCTTAAAAGGGGGGCTTTAGGTATTACTAACAAAGCCTCCCCTTGGGGAGGTGGCCTGAAGGGCCGGAGGGGGTTATTACTTTTAGGGTGCGTTTACTATATTATATTTTTTTCCTCAGGCATTTTATGACTTATCAAAAAATTTTTTGATTGCCTCATGAATTTTTACACTGGACGTTCCGTTCCCGAAAGGCATAGTATTCTTTGAAAGAATCTCAAGTTTATACGACGAGTCATTGAGAATCTTTAAAGCCTCGCCGCGAATGTTATCGCGTCCTGTCCCAACAAGAATACAAGTTCCGTGAGTTATAGCCTCCGGCCGTTCAGAAAGAGTTCGCATAATTAAAACAGGTTTGTTCAAAGCACAGGCTTCCTCTTGGACTCCGCCGCTGTCAGACAGAATAAAATCACTTCGGCTCATAGCGTAAACAAATTCCGGATAGATTAAAGGCTCCGTCAAAATTATATTCTCGCTAAAATCTTTCAGGGAATTTTTTATAACGTCACGTACTACAGGGTTCTTGTGCATGGGAATTAAAAAAATTACATCGTCGCGTTCTTTTATTACGTCACTTACAGCCGCGCAAATCCCTTCGAGAGTCTTTCCCCATGACTCCCGGCGGTGAGCTGTCATTAAAATCAGCGGACGGTCTTTCACTCCTTCAAGATATTCAGGCTCAGGCATTCCCTTCCGGCGCTCCAAAATATCATACAAGGCATCTATAACAGTATTGCCTGTAATGAAAATATTTTTTTCGTTCTTGCCTTCAGATAATAAATTTTTAGCATCGCCTTCGGTCGGAGCAAAAAATAATTCCGCTATGCCGTCCGTTAAAATTCTGTTAGCTTCTTCAGGAAAAGGCAAAGCCAAGTTATGACTCCTCAAACCCGCCTCTACATGTCCAATCGTAACGCGCCTGTAAAATCCGGCCAAGGCCGCCGCAAATGTTGTAGACGTGTCACCGTGTACAAGAATCATATCCTGCTTATCAGCGTCAAGAAATTTTCCAACGCCTTCCAAGACACTTGAAGTTATGTAGTCAAGGCTTTGAGCTTGACGCATGATATTTAAATCTACGTCCGGAATTATTCCAAAATCTTTCAACGCCCCGCGCAACATGTCCGTATGCTGGCCGGTCGCAAGAGTTGTTACTTCAAAATCTGAATCTTTTTTAAGCTCCAGAATTAACGGTGCCATTTTTATAGCTTCAGGCCTTGTGCCCGCAACACAGGTAATTTTCTTTTTCATGTTGACCCCTTTCGCCTAGTAAAATTCAATCCCTAGGAAAAGCATTAGAACTTGCAAAAATAAAATTATGCTAACTGTTAAAATATTTGACCCCGTAAGAGAAATCAAAATGTGATGCAAATGTTTTTTATCGGGATAAAAAGGCGACTTGCCCGACAGCATTCGCCGGGTAAATGCACTAAGCGTATCAACAACAGGAATCCCTCCGAAGAGAATAAATAATACGAGAAGTTCTCCGACACTGGCACTCCGTATCTTAGGCAATGCCGCCGTTAAAAAATGCGACGCAAATAAATATCCAAGCAGCGTACTTCCGCCGTCCCCCAAAAAAGTCTGAGCCGCAGGAAAATTCCAGCACAGCACCCCAAGCGCCATTGCTCCAACGTAAATTCCGGCGTATGAATTTCCCAATGTAAATAACGCTACCGATGACGCTATGAAAATTGAAATACAAAGCCCGTTCATTCCGTCAATAAGATTGTAAGCGCTCGTTAATCCCGCAATCCATAAAATCGCTAAGACACTCACTACAGCCCCTAAACCTAACGGCAATACTACAAGCGACGCCGCTCCAATGTGAAGGCCAAGCCTCAAGAAAGGACTCAATGAACACATATCGTCAACATAACCGCAAAAAAATATCAGCGTCCCTCCAGTAGCTGTATATTTTAATTCCGGAATGGACTCTGACATTATCACCGACATTAAAAGATAACCGAGCCAAATTCCAAGCCCGGCTCCCCGCGGCATCTTGCCTTTATGAATCTTTCGGGCATCAGGAATATCTATGATCCCGTAAATTCCAGCGAGCTTAATAGAAATTGGAGCGGTCAAGCCGCCCCAAAAAAATCCCGCAAGTATAAAAAGTAATAACTTAGTATCAAGCATCTTTTATTTCGTTATTTCGTTCCGAAAATCCTGTCGCCCGCGTCACCAAGTCCAGGCACTATATATCCGTGACTGTTCAAGTGTGAGTCTAACGCCGCTATGAAAATCGACGCGTCCGGGTGGTCTTTATGGACTCTTTCAATTCCTTCGGGAGCTGCTATCAAACAGACAAGAGAAATTTTCCGCCCGCCGCGCTTTTTAATAAGAGTCATGGCCGCGCTGGCACTTCCTCCGGTTGCGAGCATGGGATCAAGCACAAAGATTTCACGCTCTTCAATGTCAAACGGGAGCTTGCAATAATATTCAACAGGCTCAAGAGTATCAGGGTCACGATAGAGTCCAATATGCCCGACCTTAGCGTTCGGAACAAGCTGAAGCAATCCATCTACCATTCCAAGACCGGCTCTTAAAACCGGAACGATTGCAAGCTTCTTGCCTTCGATTCTTTTTACCGTAGCTTTCTCAATCGGGGTCTGAACTTCAGCGTCAACAAGCGGCAAGTTCCTTGTAATATCGTAGACCATAAGGCCGGCGATTTCCTGTAAAAGCTCACGGAACTGCTTTACGCTCGTGTTTACGTCACGAATGATTCCTACTTTATGCTGAATTAACGGGTGATTGAATATAACTACACGGCCTCCGCCCTGCTGCATTACATTGAGCGTTGACTTTTCAACCTGCGCGATCTTGTTGATCCGGCGCAAGTGCCGCCCTCCCTCAAACGGAGTAGAAAGCCATGCTTCGATAATATCCGGAACTTCTTCGGGCTTTGTTATATTTCCGCCGAGCGCAAGAACGTTCATGTTATTGTGAGCTTTCGCCATCTTAGCGGCCTGCGGCGAACTGCAAGGTACTGCGCGAACGCCGTGAATTTTATTAGCGGCGATAGAAATTCCGTAGCCTGTACCGCAGATTAAAATTCCAAGGTCAGCTTCTTCGTCAAGGATAGCTCCGCCGACTTTGAAGGCCGGGTTAGGATAGTCATCGTCGCTGTTATACTGATACGCTCCGAGGTCGAGCACTTCGATTTCTTTTGACTTCAGAAAGTTAATAACCGCGTCTTTCAAAACATATCCTGCGTGATCGCAGCCTAATGCTATTTTCATAATGAAAACTCCTTTTTATTTTATATAGTAAATCCGGAAAAAATTTTTATTATTATAACAAGAGGCCAAGTTTTCAAATAAGCACCTTGCTAGCAAACTGGCCATCTCACCCTTCATAGGGACAGAAGGGAAAAATAAAAAAATGCCTCCCAAAGGGAGGGAGGCTTGTTCTAAAAATTCAACATCTCGTCGGCAAACTTCAACGCGTTGCCGAGATTGTGAAGAGCGCTGCGCATTTTTTCGGGAGCTTGTGAGATTTCTTGCTTGTAAGTTTTTATAAGCTCGTAGTATAAGCTTTGAGCGTCAGATAAGCTCAAGTGCCATTCAAAATTTTTATTGAATATCGCGATCAAGTTATTAAGATCTTCGACAGCTTGAAGGTCTAAGCCTCCCATACATAACCCTGTTAAGATAGCAAGCATACAGTCAGAAAAGGCAAAACGGATTCTTTCTTCGTCCGGCTTGACCTGCCAGAAGCTTGCGTACTCAAACATACGCTGGATACCTGCAACATCGGGCGAAGGTTCTTCGAGCTTGCGGATAATTTCAGAAGTCAAAGTGAACTCCGCCGCAGTCGTAATAATCGCCGGAGGCTTCGAGCCAAGTAGCGTTAAATATTCAAGTAACTGATTATAATTCTGAACAATGCTCTTCATGTTGTCTTCAAGGCCGCGAATATCTTGACGCAAAAATTCATTTATCAGCCAATGCCTTGAATTCAGCGGAATGTTAGTCAACGTGTACTGATTATAGCCGAACTTTTCAAATAATAATTTCTCATGGTCTTCGGCTTCAAAGAGATTGCTTAACTCATTGACCTCTCCAAATGTCAAAGGCGTTAAATCTGACTCGCAGATACCGCAAGAAATCAACGGAGTCCCGCCGCTGTATTTTACGGCAAAAAGATATGTGCCTTCGATTCCGGTTATGTTGGAATGCACGTGAACTTTTCCCGCTGAAAATAATTTTCCGTCTTCGGACGATTCGATTTTGAACGAAGTTCCGCTCATGTCCCAGCAGCCTTCGGAGAATTCGCTCTTGAATTCTTTTAGAAGAGTCGTAATTCCGTAGTAAGCCGCCATCTGCTTTAAATCGACTCGTCCCTGCTTGGCCCGAAGCTCATAGATTTTTGCGCCGTCCTGTAACTCTGGAACGTTGCTTGGGGCTTGTGCCAACATGTTCAAGAAGTCCGGCTCAAGGTCAACGCCGAATAAATTTTGGGCAAGCTCAATCGCTCTTGCAGCATAGCGCATAATCTGAACGGGCTCGATTCTGGATATCTCGTCAAAAAACCATCCGCAGGACGTGAACATCAAGAGCGCGTTGCGTTGCATTTCTAAAAGTGAAAGGGCTTTGATTCGATTCTCTTCGTTGAAGTCTATAGCCAAGTGTTTACGTAAAAATTCGTTGACATTCTCTTCGCTCCGGTCAAGAATGACATTAATATATTCGTTTCTTGCTGTCCAGGGATCTTCAAAAACGTTGCTTTCTTCAAATAATTTAGCAAGAGAGTCGCGCAAGTCATTCATAGCGACTCGCAGGGGCCGCCGCCATTTGTGATGATAGCCCGGAGTTCCGTCACCGCAGGGGCAATCGCTCCGCCAGCGTTCGACTCCGTGAGCGCAGCTCCAAGAGGAGTCTTCGATAATTTTTACTTCACTGCTTGGGGGATAGAAAGATAAGAATTCTCCGTAGACTGTAAGTTGAGCTTCAGAAGAATAATCAATACATTCAAGGCAATAAGCCAGAGCCATATCGCCGTATTTGTGATGATGTCCGTAAGACTCGCCGTCTGTAGCAACGTGAGATAGTGTCGCTTGACCGTGAGCGGGATTTGTTCGGATTAATTCAGCCGCAAAATTTCCGCCGTCGTTCAGGAGGCCTCCGAAGGCAATTTTTTGAGAGAGCTGGCCGTTATAGAAAAATAAATTTATGCTTCGTCCCGAAGGTAAATTACAAACATAAGCGCACCGAGAGTCGATTTTGCCGCCGCTAACGTCTTGCCAGTCGCCCCAGCCGCGAATTTTTACGGCGCTGGCCTGATAAGGAGAAAGCACTGTAAAAATTATTCCGTTTTTGGCCAAGACCTCGAGTGTTTCGGTATCGACTGCGCATTCAGCCAGCCACATTCCTTCCGGATAGCGCCCGAATCTTTTTTGGAAGTCAGCTATTCCCCATTTGACTTGAGTTTCTTTGTCGCGCTTGTTAGCCAGCGGCATAATAATATGATTATAGACTTGAGCAATCGCAGGCCCGTGTCCGGAGAATCTTTTGCGGCCTTCTTTGTCTGCTTCTATTATTGCGTCATAACAGAGCGGGTCATTTTCTTCGAGCCAAGTCAAGAGCGTCGGCCCTATATTGAAGCTCATTCGAGAATAATTGTTGCAAATTTTTTTTATGAAGCCTTGCTGATTTAAAATCCTGGCACCTGCGTTCCTGCTGTAGCATTCGGCTGAGATTCTTGCGTTCCAGTCGTGCCACGGTGAAGCGCTTTCCTGAAGTTCGACGGTTTCGAGCCACGGATTTTCACGCGGAGGCTGATAAAAATGTCCGTGAATACATACGTAGCGCGGCAAATTAACAACTCCTTTCACAGTACATAATATTTTTTCGCTATTATATACTTTTTTAAAAAAATAAAGCCTCCCCTTAGGGAGGCCGTAGGGGTGTTATCCCTCGCCGCAAGCTTGCACTTAACGTTTAATGTCATAGTTCATGTTCATTAGACTGCGGATAGTATCAGCATCATCTGTAATATTAGCATCGCCGTGAATAGTGTGCTTGATAACGCTGCTGGCGACTGCAAAATTAATCATATCCATAGGCTTGTAATTATTCATCATGGCATAGATTAACCCGCTGGCAAAAGCGTCACCGCCCCCTACTCTGTCAAGAATATTAAACGTAAACAAGCGACTCTCGAACGTGTGCCCTTCATACCACATGAAAGCCATCAAACTATTTTCGCTTCCCGTATGGGCATATCTTACGTGACGGGCAATACATTGAATGTTCGGGTAGCGTTCGACAAAAGCCTGAAATACAGTGTCCTGCTGCTCGTAATTAGGCTGATAGGGAATGTCGTCCTTAATGTCGCCTTTTGAAAAATCTTCGTTATCACGCCATAAATGATAAGGCTCAATCCCAAGCAGAACATCCACGTAAGGCAGACAGCGCGTGCAGAAATCCCGGGCTTCGTTCCATGACCATAAAGTAGCGCGGAAGTTGCCGTCAAAACTTACGGTTAAATTTTTCTCTTTAGCTTTTTTTAAACATTCAATCGTAAAATCAGCACAGCTCTTAGACAAGGCAGGAGTTATTCCGCTCATGTGAAGCCAGTTGAAACCGTCAAGCAGTTTATCGAGATCTACTTTGCTGAAGTCATATTCAGTTATAGCGCTGTGCTTGCGGTCATAAATGACTTTGCTTGGCCGGATACCATAGCCGGTCTCAAGATAATAAGTCCCGAGCCTATGAGTCGGAGTCTCTTCGGGCGTTGTTAAGATCATAGGTGAGCAATGAACATCGTTGCTTCGTAACATTCTTATTGCGCTTTTGCCTAAGGAGTTATCGGGAACTATACTGAAGAACGAGCTGTCGATCCCTAAATTTGCAAGAGCTAGGGCTATATTTGCTTCGCTTCCGCCGTAGCTTGCTTCAAAACTTGTGGCGACTCTGATTTTGTCGTAGTTAGGCGGCGTGAGTCTTAACATGATTTCGCCTATGGTTATGAATTTCTCGCTGCTAGCTGAATTCCTCGTTATGGGATTAAAATTTTCCAATTATAAATTCACTCTTTTTATTTTGGGATTTTTATTTTTTTATTATAGCAAATTTATTTTCAAACGTATCATTCATAAAGCTCGGCAAAGATTGCCTTTTAACGTCTTTGCGTGAATTGAAATGCTCACAGACAAAAAAATGAACGGCGTAGCCATGTTTTTTGGCATAAGCCGCTCTTGTCCCTTCGTAGCTTTTCAGCTATGTTTATTTTGACAAATGAACGTATGATGACCAGCTGTAATACGACTCAGACGTAATTACATCTTCAGGAATATCGAAAAGCTGACTGTTACCATTCAGTGCATAATACCAGAATACGACATCAACTCTCCCTGAAGCTAACGCGGAAGACCTTGCTCCGGAATCAATATGAACCAACTTGATATTAACTTTCAAGCGCTTTGCAATTTCTGAAAGTATGGCAATGTTGAAGCCGGACGCTTTGCCATCAGGACTCACATAATCTACAGGAGGCATATCTCCAGTGATCCCGACGGTGATTGTTTCGGCGTCAAATTTTTCAAATTGCACTTCTTCTCTCGCTCCTCCTGAAAGAAAGTGAACTTGTAAATATTCAAGCGTTCCATCATCTTTCATTGACTGCAAAGCTTTATTAAACCTGTCTCGAAGAGCTCCGTTTCCCTTAATGAAACCAAAGACGAGATCCGAAGGCCATACCGGAACAATGCAGCTTACTTTGAAATCAGGTCTCGTGCGTGTTACATAATCTCCTACTATAGTAGGAAGATCAATTTCATCGACATCGCCTTTTTCCAGGGCTAGTACCATTGATGATAATGTATCATAGAATTTGAATACATCATCCCTGGAGTGTCTGCCGTCATTCCAAGCACTGGAAGACCTGATAGCGCGGTTGAATTCTTCTTCGCTGATACCAAGTTTGCTGAATGTACCAATGCGAAGGCCTGATGCCATAGCGGGACATACGAGTAATGAGAATATTACAAGAGATAGGAAAAACTTGCGTAACATTGTACCACCTCTAAAAAATATAAATTTTATTGTAAAATTAAAAAGCAGTCGGCTTATTAGGTTTGCTTTTCTTGCCTGTATATTCAATACAGACATTTAAAAAAATTTTGTAAAGTATATCATCTTTACTTTTCACTGACTAGGAGGGACAACCTAGCTTCCCTCTTCATTTATTTCGTAGTCTTTGCAGAGTCGCCTATGAGAAACGTTTAATGATAGCAAGAGCCATAGCTTCCAAGCCCAAAATATTACTGTTCGCAGGCACTATAGCCGAAAAGGGAAGCCAGCGCAGGGGGTCTTCGACACTCTTTATTTTGTTTACATATTGCCTCCTCTTGGTTATAATTTAGTAGCAGATGTCACAAATTTTTTACAGGAGGATTTTTTATAAATCATGAAGTTAGCGGTTTTATGTGCAAATGGTAAGGCCGGGCGTTTAATTGTTGAGGAAGCCGTCAACCGTGGCTTGGATGTTACAGCAATCGTCAGAGGCGAAAACAAAACAAAAGCGCAGCACACAATCAGCAAAGATATTTTTGATATTAAAGCTGATGACTTGAAGGGCTTTGATGTAGTTGTTAATGCTTTTGGAGCATGGACACCGGAAACTCTGCCGCTACACAGCACGGCATTAAAGGTCGTATGTGACGCATTAAGCGGAACTGATACAAGACTCTTGGTAGTCGGCGGAGCAGGAAGCCTTTATGTTAATAAGGAACATACACTTCAGTTATATCAAACGCCAGACTTTCCCGAAGACTATAAAGTAATTGCTACGGCTCAAGTCAAAGAACTTGATGAGTTACGTAAGCGCGATGATGTGAAATGGACATTCGTAAGCCCCGCCGGGGATTTTCAAGCTGAAGGCGCAAGAACAGGAAAATATATTCTGGCCGGCGAAGAGTTCACTTTAAATTCAAAGGGCGAAAGCATTATAAGCTATGCTGATTACGCTATCGCTATGATTGACGAAGCAACAAAAGGCAATCATATAAAGCAAAGAATAAGCGTTGTAAGAGAATAATTAATGGTCACAATAGCTGCAATTTTATTCTTAACGTTACTCACATTCAATTCTGCTTTTGCCGAAGAATTTATTTATGCTCACATAGGACAGGAAGTCCTTACGATAAAGCCGGAGAATAATTCATCGGCAAGTGCATTTATTGACTTGCTCCGAAAAAACGACTTGACAATCGAAATGCACGACTACGGAAATTTTGAAAAGGTCGGCCCGCTTGGCTTCAGCCTGCCGAGAAATGATAAACGGATTACCACAAAGCCCGGCGATGTAATTCTTTATCAAGGCAATCAGATAACGATTTATTATGACGTTAATTCATGGAACTTCACAAAGCTTGGAGAAGTTCAAAATATAAATCAATCTGAACTGAAATCAATTCTAGGGAGCGGAGTTAATAACTTGTCTGTGAGATTTTCATTATATTAAAAGCACCTTAAAAGTAATAAACCCCTCCGGCCTCCCTTCGGTTAGCCACCTCCCCTTTAAAAAAATTAACCCCCTCCGGTTCGCTTCGCTCACCACCTCCCCTTTCAGGGGAGGCAAGGGACGTAGCCGGAATAGAAG